>NZ_JCBATA010000067.1:0-43617 GCF_059816245.1 Frankia sp. RB5 | reverse complement strand
CTTCTCCGCGTCGCGCTGCGCGAACGCGGCCTTCACCCGGGCCAGGCCCAGTTGTAGGCGAACCGGGCCGCCCCCGCGTGGCGACGCAGGTTCGCGGCCCGGGCGTCGTTCGGGTCGAGTGCGAACCCCTGCTCTTCGAGCCACCGGCCAGGCATCACCCCGCCTCGGACTCGGCGGTTACGCCCGACCACAACGGCCGTGATGCTCAGCCGTGCCGCGCGAAAACCGCTTGGAGGCGGCGGAGTGCGCTGTCTACTCTTCCTGTCGTGCAGATCCGTCACGAGCAACCTGGTGACCGGGAGGCGGTGCGCGACGTCATCCAGCGAGCATTCGGTGACAAGGGGGCGACCGTCGCCGATCTGGTCGACAGCCTGCGGGAGACCCTCACCGCGCACGGCGGGCTGTCTCTCGTCGCCGAGCGGGACGGCCAGGTCGTCGGGCACGCCATGACCACGAGAAGCCTGCTCGACGCGCCCCGCCGCCTGGTCGACGTCCAGGTGCTCAGCCCACTGTCCGTCGTCCCGGAACAGCAGAGGAACGGCATCGGCTCGGCCCTCGTGCGGCGCGGGCTCGCCCTCCTCGCGCAGTCGCCGGCGCCCCTTGTCTTCCTGCAAGGCGACCCCGCCTACTACGCCCGCTTCGGGTTCACTCCCGGTGCCGACCACGACTTCCGCAAACCATCGCTGCGCGTCCCCGACGCGGCTTTCCAGGTCTTCCTCCTCCCCGCCTATCAGCTGTGGATGACCGGGACCCTCGTCTACGCAGACGCCTTCTGGCGGTACGACGCCGTCGGCCTGCGCGACCCCGACGCATAGGCCCCGGCCCCATAGGCCCCGGCCCCTCTCCAGCGGACGGATGCTCGGCCTCGGGGCCACCGCCCCGCGAGCCGGTCAGCCGGGTAGTCGCAGGAGGGGCAGGAGCTGGGTGCCCTGGCGCTCGATCTCCTGGAGGTAGGGCGTGTCGGACAGGACGAAGTGGGTGATGCCCAGCTCGGCGTAGCGGCGCAGGGAGCGGGCGACGTCGGCGGCGGAGCCGACCAGCCAGGTGGTCCCGGCGCCCTCGCCACCGATGCGACCCGGGGCGGTGTAGAGGTTGTCGTCGAGGACCTCGCCGCGGGCCTGCAGGTCGAGCAGCCGGCGCTGGCCGGTGGCGGTCTCGTGGCGGCGGCGGTCGGGGAGGTCGGACTGGCGGGCGGCCAGCGCGGCGACCTTGGCCTCGGCGTCGGCCCAGGCCTGTTCGGTGGTGTCCCGGACGACGGTGGTGACGCGCAGCCCGAACGCCAGCGGCGGGTGCTCGCGGCCCAGCCGCTCGCTGAGCTCCCGCAGGCGCGCGATGCGGTCCCGGAGGTCGTCGAGCGGCTCGCCCCAGAACAGCTGGACGTCCGCCTCGGTGGCTGAGACCCGCTCGGCCGCCGCCGAGGCGCCGCCGAAGTAGAGCGTCGGATGGGGCCGCCCCGGGCGGGCCTGCACCCGGGCGGCGACGGTCGACCCGGTCACGTGCCAGTCGTCGTCGCGGTGGGTGACGTCTCGTTCGGTCCACAGCCGGCGGACCAGCCGCATGAACGCGCCGGTGCGGGCATAGCGCCGCGCCTGGTCGGCCTCATCGTCGCCGTAGGCCGCGAGCTCGTCCGCGCCCGTGACGACGTTCACCCGCACCCGACCCCCCGACAGATGGTCGAGCGTCGCCGCCGCGGCGGCGAACTGCGCCGGCCGCCAGTAGCCGGGGCGGACGGCGATGAGCGGCTCGAAGCGCGACGTCCTCGCCGCCAGCGCTGTCGCCACGGTGAAGGTGTCCGGCCGGCTCCACCCGGCGCCGAGCAGCGCCCCCCGCCAGCCGTGCGCCTCGACCGCGAGGGCCTGGCGGGTGAGCGTCTCCAGGCTGTTGTGGCCGCTGACCGCGTCATCGCCGCGGTGGCCGGGCCGGGCCTCGTTGGGGATGTACCAGAAGAAGTCCGCCGCGGTCATGACATGCCGTCGCCGCCGGCGGCGGGAGCGGCGGCCGAGCCCAGGACCGCAGCCGAGCCCAGGACCGCGGCCGGAGCGAGGGCTGCGGCTGGGGCGGGGTCGGCGGGCCACGGAGGGGCCGGGAAGGGGCGGCTGGGGATCTCACGGCGCAGCACGGGGGCGATGTCGCTCTGGAAGAGCTCGAGCGTCGCGCGATGCTCGGCCGGGGTGAGGCCGTCGGCGTCGACGGGAAGGTGCATCACCTCGTGGCCGAGCCGCTCGTGGTACCGGTGGACCTTCTCGATGATCTGCTGGGGGCTGCCGACGAGGATCGAACTGCGCTCGAGGGCGTCCTCCAGCGTCGGGAAGACCGGCTCCTGCCCCATCCTGCGGAACATGGCGAGGCGGGCCTCGAAGATCGGCCGGTAGCGGGCGATCGCGTCCTGCGAGCGGCGCGCGCCGTAGTACCCGGCGGTGCCCGCGCCGACGAGGATGTCCGCGGGGTCGTGCCCGTAGGCCACCCAACGCTCCCGGTAGTGGCGCACCAGCTCGGCGTACGGCTCGACGGGGTTGGTCACGTTGGCGGAGAACAGCGGGTCGCCGTAGCGGGCGGCGAGGTCCACCGACGCCTCGCTGGTCGCGCTGCCGTGCCAGATCCGGATCTCCGGCTGCAGCGGCCGCGGCCACACCTCGGCCTCGTGCAGCGACGGGCGGAACCGGCCCGACCAGGTGACCTTCTCCTCCCGCCACAGCCGGCGGAACAGCTCGTACGACTCGCGGTTGCGGTCCCACTGGTCATCCGTGGTGACGTGGAACAGCTCCGCCTGCGCCGCGCCGTTGCCCTTGCCGACCATCAGCTCCAGTCGGCCGCCGGAGAGCTGGTCCAGGGTCGCGTAGTCCTCGTAGGCCCGCACCGGGTCGAGCAGGCTGAGGGTCGTGACCGCCGTGAACAGCCGGATCCTCGACGTCCGCGCCGCGATGTGGCTGAGCACCACCGGTGGTGATGAGGAGATGAACGGCCGCTCGTGCCGCTCGCCGACCCCGAACCCGTCGAATCCCAGCTCCTCGGCCAGCACCGCGTTGTCGACCACCTCGCGGAACCGGGCCGTGGTCGACGGGAGCCGCCCGGTGGACGGGTCGGGCGCGTGCACGATCAGGGTGATGGCCAGGAACTTCACGCCTCGCTCCTCCCCCGCGACCCGGCGCCGCTCCGGCGCCGTTCACCGCGGTTCGCCGCGACGACCTGACCGCCGAGGCCGGGCACGCGGGCCGTCGCGGGATCGTCGCCCTCATGCCACACCAGACCGCCGGATGAGCGCAACACTCCGCAACACCGCTGTCATGAGCGGGCAACATCTGGCGCCCGGACCCGGCCTCCGAGCACGCAGCGTGCAGGCCCCTCCGCGCGGACCCCGCTCACCAGCGACTTCCCCGCCGACCACCCAGAGAAAGCCCAGAACCGGTAACTGTGTGTCTACGCAGCGACCTTCACCGAATGCCCGACGCATTCATCGTGTTACTCTTCAGGGGCGTGCAGTCACCCTGCCCGCGACGAGCGCGGCCGCACACGCGAGAGGATCGGGGGATCCCATGAAGGCTGCCGGACTGCTTTTTCTCGTTGTTCTGGTAGCGCTCTACTTCGTCCCGAGCGTCATCGCGATGGTGCGGCAGCGGCAGTCGGCGTCGGTCATCGTGATCAACGTTTTCCTCGGATGGACGCTCATCGGCTGGGTCGTCGCCCTCGCGCTCGCGGTGAGCTCCAACAACGCCAAAGCCGCACCGGGAGCCGCCGGCTATCCCCCGGGCTATCCCCCCGTGCCTCCCCTGCCGCCGGGGTCCACCACACCCCAGCCGTGGTACCCGCAGACGTCCTACCAGCCGAACGGCTCGCCCTGGGACCAGAACCCGACGGCTCCTCAGCAGTACTGGCAGGGGGGGCCGGATCCGTCCCTGGGCGACCCGCGCAATCCGCAGACACCCGGCGGCTCGCTTCCACCCTCCTGAACCGCCGGCAGGCGGTCGGGGGCGAGAGGTGGCCGCGGCCGGAGGTGACGAGGGCACCGGCGGGGAGCCCCGGCGCCGGAGAGGGATCCCGCGCGATCGACCGCCGGCCAGGTGCCGCGAGGGCCTCGGACCCCACGCCAGCCCGCCACAGACCCTCCGCTGCAACACAAGCGAAATCTTTACCAAACCGGTGGACAATGTGCACAGTGGCCGCTACGTTCGTGCAGGTCGGCCGGCCGGCTGATGATCGAGGACAAGCCCGCGCCCGCCGCACCGCTGTGGTTGTGATCGCGGCGGACGGATGGTAGGCGCGGCTCGCCCCGAGCCCGACGAAGGAGACGAGGGCATGGCCGGAGCGAGGCGTCACGCCTGTGGCCGCTCCACCACCATGCGTCCCGTCTCGGTCGCCGGCGCCGTGCCAGGCCTGCGTCCCGCGCGGGTGGCGCAGGTACTGACCCGGCGACTGCCGATCGACCTTCACCGTTCCTCCAGCTGCCTCTGTTCGAGTACTCCTCGCGCCGCGCGGGTCGGCGTCAGCTTCCCGGGCTGACGTCCGCCGCGACCGGCACGGTCAGCACCCGCCGGCCTGGCCGGAGCCGCGCCGTGGCCGACCGGTGAGACGCGGGCCCGCCCGCCCGGTCCTCCCCTGCGCCCTGCGGCACGCCATGGCGGATGCCCACGCACCCGTCAGCCCGGCACGCGGCCCTCGCCTTCCCGAACCGACCTTCCGGCTGTCCGTTTTCACCCCGCGGGCGGCATCGTCGCCGCCTCATACGTCGGCGGCCCCTGGAACCGTCCCCGTCCTTTCGCACGTCCCAAGGAGAACGAGTACACGATGGCCAGCACCGTCTTCGGCCTCAGGAAGGGCGGAAAAAGACGCCCCCTGATGCTCGCCGCCACCCTGTCCGCGGCGCTCGTGCTGGCGGCCTGCGGTTCGGGCGGCGGTTCCACGGGCGGCGCGGCCGGCGCGGCCGGTTCCCCGGTGCGCGGCGGGACGTTGACGTTCGCGATCAACTCCGACGGCAACTGCCTCGACCCGCACCAGAGCCCGGCGGACGTCGACGGCTTCTTCGCCCGGTCGATCGTCGACTCGCTGGTCGCGCTGAGCGACGACGGCACGCTCTCCCCCTGGCTGGCGAAGAGCTGGACCGTCTCGGCGGACCAGAAGACGTACTCGTTCGTCCTGCGCGACGACGTCACCTTCAGCAACGGCGAGAAGTTCGACGCCGCCGCGGTGAAGGCGAACCTTGACCACATCGTCGCCCCGACGACGAAGTCACAGCTGGCGGCCGGCACCATCGCGACCTACACCGGCACGACGGTGATCGACGCGACCCACGCCGAGGTCCGCTTCAGCGCCCCGAACTCGGCGTTCCTGCCATCGCTTGCCACCGCGTACCTCGGGATCGAGGCGCCGAGCACGCTGAAGAAGCCGCCGGCGGACCTCTGCACGAAGATCGTCGGCAGCGGGCCCTTCATCAGCACCGGCGGCTATGTCAAGGGCAAGGGCATCGACTACGTCCGCAACGACAGGTACAACTGGGCGCCGGGGAACGCGAAGCACACCGGCCCGGCACACCTGAACGCGCTGTCGATCCGCTCCATCCCGGAGGACTCCTCCCGCTACGGGGCGCTGACCAGCGGCCAGGTCGACGCGATCGCGAGCGTGCCGCCGGTGAACGTCGCGGCGCTCAAGCGCACGCCGGGATTCACGATCCAGACGGCGGCCGCCCCGGGCGGCAACTACAACTACTACCCGAACACCACCCGCGGGCCCTTCACCGACGTCAAGGTCCGGGAGGCGTTCCGGGTCGGCATCGACTGGTCGACGATCGTCCAGAAGCTGTACTTCGGCGTGTTCCCGCCGGCCCGGGGGCCGCTGTCCCCGTCGACGGTCGGCTATGACAAGACGATCGAGTCGTCCTACGCCTACGACAGGGCCAAGGCGAACCAGCTCCTCGACCAGGCGGGCTGGACCGGCCGCGACGGCCAGGGCTACCGGACGAAGGACGGCGAGCGGCTCACCCTCGTCCACCCGTTCCTCAAGGAGTACACCCGCGAGCAGCGCGACGTCGTCGCCGACCAGGTCCAGGCCGCCGCGAAGGACATCGGCATCGAGGTGAAGACGGAGAACCCCGACTACGCCGGCTTCCTCAAGAACGTCATCGCCGGTGACTACGACCTGCTCGACATGAGCTGGCAGCGGGCCTCGCCGGACGCGCTGCGCACTCTGTTCGGCAGCGCCGCCGTGCCGAAGACCGGCTTCGCCACGAACCTGTCGCGGTTCACCGACCCGGCCCTCGACAAGATCTTCGCCGACGCCCTGAACACCACCGACCTGACCCGCCAGGCGCAGCTCTACGGCGACGCGCAGCAGCGCATCACCGCCGCCGCCGCCGTCTTCCCGGTCTACGTGTTCCACTACGTCCTCGGGTCGAGCACGAAGGTGCAGGGGCTGCGCTTCGAGCCGCAGGCGTTCCCGCTGTTCTACGACGCCTGGACGACCAGGTGAGCATCGCCCTCGTGGCGGACGGGCGGCGCGCAGGAGGCCTCGCGGTCTCCTCCGCCGGCGCGGTCGGGCTCGCCGTCGCCCGGCGGGTCGGCTACGCGGTGCTCGTGCTCTGGGGCGCGGTCACCGTCACCTTCACCGCGCTGCACCTGAAGTCCGGCAGCACCGTCGACGTGATCATCGGGCAGTCGCCGGTCAGCCCCGAGGTCAGGGCGCAGATCATCAGCGACTACGCGCTGGACAAGCCCTGGCTGGTCCAGTACTTCGACTACCTCGGGCACCTGCTGCGCGGCGACCTCGGCCATTCCTACAACCAGGGAATGGACGTCACGTCCGCGATCGGCGAGCAGATCCTGCCGTCGTTCGAGCTGATGGCCGCCGCCATCGGGCTCGCCCTGATCGGGTCGGTGACGGTGGCGGTGCTGACCGCGGGCCGGCCGCGCTGGATCCGAAGCCCGTTCTCCCTGCTGGAGATCGTCGGCGTCGCCGTGCCGGCGTTCTGGCTGGCGATCCTGCTGCTCACCGTGTTCTCCTTCCAACTGCACTGGTTCCCGGCGATCGGCGCGAACACCGCCCGCGGCCTGGTGCTGCCCGCCGTCGCCCTCGCCGCCGCCCCGGGCGCGACGCTCGCGCAGATCCTGCGCAACGGCCTGGAGCGCACACTCGACGAACCGTTCGTGACGACGGCCCGCAGCCGCGGCATCGGGGAGGCGGCGGTGCTGGTCCGCCACGCCCTGCGGCACGCCCTGATGCCGGCGATCACCATCGCCGGCTGGATCGCGGGCGCGCTGCTCGGCGGCGCGGTCGTCATCGAGAACGTCTTCTCCCGCCAGGGGCTCGGGTCGCTGACGGTCGGCGCGCTCGGCCGGCGGGACTTCCCCCTGATCTCCGGCGTCGTGCTCGTCGCGGCGTCGTTCTATGTCGTCGTCAACCTGCTCATCGACGCCGCCTACCCGCTGCTCGACCCACGGCTGCGCCCCGACGCGACGATCAGCCCCACGCCGGTCGCCGGCGCCACGGACGTCACCACCACGGCCACCACGGCCGCCCCGACCGCCCCGACCGCCACGGCCACCGCCACGGCCGCCACCGCCGCGCCGGCCGTCTCCGCCCCGGCAGGTGGCGGCGACCCGACGCCGCCGCGGTCACCATCGACGACCGACCCGAACCAGGAGGGTCGAGGATGACCACCGCACCCCCTGACCTGGCCGCCTCCGTGGCCGGCGGCGCGCAGCCCGTCGACGGCACCACGAGCGTGCCCGCGGCCGGTGCGCGCGGGCGCTGGTCGCGCGCACGCCCGACGCGGCCCGGGGTGGTGCTGAGCTTCGCCTTCCTGGCGCTGCTGGTGGTCGCGGCGATCTGGCCGGGGCTGTTCACCGGCACCGACCCGAACGCCGCCGACATCGCGCAGACCCTGCGCGGACCGGGCGCGGGTCACCTGCTGGGCACCGACCAGAACGGCCGGGACATCCTCGCCAGGATCGTCCACGGCACCCGGCCGTCGTTGCTGATCGGGCTGACCGCGTCGGCGCTGGCACTTGTGGTGGGCGCGGCGATCGGCGTCGCGGCGGCGCAGGGCGGCCGGCTGGTCTCGGCCTTCTTCGACTGGCTGCTGAACGTCATCCTGAGCATCCCGGGCCTGCTGCTCGCGCTGCTGGTCATCGCGGTCCTCGGCCCCGGCACTCGCAACTCGATCATCGGTCTGAGCCTGATACTGCTCCCCGGCTTCGCCCGGGTGGTCCGCGGCGAGGTGCTGCGCATCCGCGCGTCGGTCCACCTGGAGGCCGCGCGGGCCCTCGGCTGGCCCCAGCGCCAGGTGATCCTGCGCCATCTGGTGCCCAACGCGCTGGCGCCGGTCCTGATCCTGGCGACGATCGGGGTGGGCTCGGCGATCGGACTGGGATCGACGTTGAGCTTCCTCGGTCTCGGCCCGCAGCCGCCGACCGCCGAGTGGGGCGCGATGCTGGCCAGCAGCCGCACCTACTTCTCCGTCGCCTGGTGGCCGGCGATCTTCCCCGGCATCGTGATCACTCTCACCGTGCTGACCATCACGGTCGCCGGTCAGTTCCTGCAGGCTCGACTCGAAGGTCGCGGCGCCCGATGACGACGAACAACGGCACCGCCCCGGTGCGCACCGCGAAGCCGGGTGACACCGCGATATCGGGCGCTCGCGGCGGGGCCCTGGTCGACGTCGCGGACCTGCACGTGCGGTTTCGGCTGGGCCGGCGCACGGTGGACGCCGTGCGCGGCGTGTCGTTCCGGATCGACCCCGGCGCGTCCGTCGCGATCGTCGGGGAGTCCGGCTCCGGCAAGAGCGTCACCGCCCGCAGCCTCGTCGGCCTGGTGGGCAGCGGCTCGCAGGTGCGTGCCGCACGCCTGGTCGTTGACGGCGGGGACGTCCGGGACGTCCCACAGCGCCACTGGCGGACGCTGCGCGGGCGGCGGGTCGGATTCGTCCTGCAGGACGCGCTGGTCTCCCTGGACCCGGCCCGCCGGATCGGCGCCGAGATCGGCGAGACGCTGCGGGCTCACCGGGTGGTACCGCCGCGGGAGGTCGACGCACGGGTGGTCGAGCTGCTGCGCGAGGTCGGCGTGCCCGAGCCCGAGGCCCGCGCCGGCCAGTATCCGCACCAGCTCTCCGGCGGTCTGCGGCAGCGGGCCCTGATCGCGTCGGCGATCGCCGCCGACCCCGCGCTGCTCGTCGCCGACGAGCCGACGACCGCGCTGGACGTCACCGTGCAGGCGCAGATCCTCGACATGCTCGCGCGGCGCCGCCGGGCCGGGACGGCGCTGCTGCTCATCAGCCATGACCTGGCCGTGGTGTCCCAGGTGGCCGACCACGTCTACGTGATGAAGGACGGCGTGTTCGTCGAGCACGGCCCGACCCGCCAGGTGCTCGACGATCCGCGCCACCCCTACACCCGCCAGCTGCTCGCCGCGGCACCGGTCGCGCACGCGCGCGGTACTCGGCTGTCCCCCCCGCCCGCCAGCCCTGACGGACGGCCGTCGAGCGCGCGGGTCACGTCGGTCGGCACGGGCGCGGGGCCGTCCGGCCCGGTGGCACAGCCGCGGGCGGTGGCACAGCCGCGGGCGGTGGTCGGTGACGAGGTCGTGCTGGCCGCGCACCATCTGGTGCGTCGATTCGCCCTGGATTCCCGCCGCGTCCTGACCGCCGTCGACGACGTGTCCCTGACGCTGCGGGCCGGGGAGACGCTCGGCATCGTCGGTGAGTCCGGTTCGGGCAAGACGACCACCGCGCGGCTGCTGCTCGACCTGGAGCGGGCCGACGCCGGCACGGTCGAGGTGGACGGCACCGCCTGGGGCGATCTCGACGCCCGTGCCCGCGCCCGGCTGCGCCGGCACATCCAGGTGATCTACCAGGATCCGCTCAGTTCGTTCGACCCGCGCTACCCGGTCGGGCGGATCATCGCCGAGCCGCTCGCCGTCGCCCGAGTGCCCCGCGCGCGGCGACGGGAGCGGGTGCTGGAGCTGCTCGACCAGGTGGGTCTGGCCCGGGAGGTGCTCGACCGCCGGCCGCGCCAGCTCTCCGGCGGGCAGCGCCAGCGGGTGGCGATCGCCCGCGCGCTCGCGCCACGGCCCAGGGTCATCGTCTGCGACGAGCCGGTCTCCGCCCTCGACGTCTCCATTCAGGCACAGATTCTCGACCTGCTCGCGGACCTGCAGGCCGAGCTCGGCATCGCCTACGTGTTCATCTCCCACCACCTCGGCGTGATCTACCACGTCAGCGACCGGGTACTGGTGATGAAGGACGGTCGGATCGTCGAGTCCGGCGACGTCGAGCAGATCTTCCGCAACCCCGCGCACGAGTACACGCGCAGCCTGCTCGCCGCCGTGCCGACCCTCGATCGCCCGGCCACGGCGCAGGTGTCGGCGTGAGCGCTCAGCGGGTCGACGTCGTGGTACTCGGCGGCGGGGCGATGGGGTCGGCCGCGGCCTGGCAGCTCGCGCGGCGAGGCGTCGACACGGTGCTGCTCGAGCGGTTCGCCGCCGGGCATACCCGGGGCGCCTCGCACGGCGCGTCCCGGATCTTCCGCCTCGTCTACCCCGACGTCGGCTACATCCGGCTCGCGCAGCGGGCCCTCGTCGGCTGGCGGGAGCTCGAGGACCTCGCCGGCGTCCCCCTGCTCACCGTCACCGGTGGTCTGGAGCACGGCGCCGACCCCGTCCTCGACCAGGTCGCCGAGGCCGCCGCCAGCGCGGGAGTGGGCGCGCGATGGCTGGCGCCGCGGGACGCCGCGGCGCGCTGGCCCGGGCTGCGCTTCGACACCCGGGTGCTGTTCCATCCCGACTCCGGCCGGCTGCACGCCGACCGCAGCGTGACCGCGTTGCAGGAGAACGCGGCCAAGCACGGCGCCGAGGTGCGACACGAGACGCCGGTCAACACGGTCACGATCCGTGACGAGGATGCCGTCGAGGTCCGCACCGACGACGACGTGTACCTGGCCCGACGCGTCATCGTCGCCGCCGGCGCCTGGACGGCGAAGCTGCTCGGCGGCGTCGTGCCGCTGCCCGCGCTGCGCGTCACCCAGGAGCAGCCCGCGCACTTCGCGCCGCTCGCCCCGGCCGGTGCGGCCGGTGCGGACGGCGGGGGTGCGGCGGACGCCGGCGCCGGCTGGCCGAGCTTCGTGCACCTGCTCGCCGCCGGGACGCGGGAGGCCGTCTCCTTCCACGGCGGGGTCTACGGGCTGTACACGCCCGGCGGGGGGATCAAGGTCGGGTTCCACGGGGTCGGCCCGGTGGTCGACCCGGACCGCCGGGACTTCACCGCGGAACCGACCCAGCTCGCCGCGTTGCGGGAGTACGTTCGGCGGTGGCTGCCCGGAGCGGACCCAGACAGCTACCACCCGATCAGCTGCACCTACACGACGACTCCGGACTCCCACTTCGTTCTGGACCGGCATGGCCCGGTGGTCGTGGCAGCGGGATTCTCCGGCCACGGTTTCAAGTTCGTGCCGGCCATCGGCGCCATCCTCGCCGACCTGGCCATCGAGGGCACCCGCCCTGATCCCCGATTCGCCTCCACCCGCTGATCCGCGGCGCAGAAAGGTCGTACCATGCCCGAGATCCCGCTGGCCGTCCTCGACCTCGTTCCCGTCAGCGACGGCTCGACGCCCGAGGCGGCGCTGCGCAACACCGTCGATCTGGCGCGCCGCGCGGAGGGCTTCGGGTACCGGCGGTACTGGTTCGCCGAACACCACCTGAACCCGGGCGTGCTCGGATCCTCGCCGACCGTGACCATCGCTCTGGTCGCGGGCGCCACCTCGACGATCCGGCTGGGCTCGGCCGGCGTGCAGAGCGGGCACCGCACGCCGCTGTCCGTCGTCGAGGAGTTCGGGCTGATCGGGGCCCTGCACCCCGGCCGGCTCGACCTCGGTATCGGCCGGTCGCTCGGCCGCCCCGACCCGGCGAAGGCCGGACGGGGCGACGGCGGCGGGGGCGACGGCGGCGGGGGCGACGGCGGCGGCGACAGTGGCGGCGACAGTGGTGGGGGCGGTGACGGCGGTGGTCGGGCGGTGCCGGCCGAGCCGGCGTTGAGCACCGCCGCGGCGGCCGCGGCCATCTACCGCTCGTCGATCGGGGGCGGCGCCCACACGGCCGACGAGCACACCGCCAACGGCCTGCTGCTGCCCCAGCGCTTCGACGTCACCAAACTGATCAACACGGCGAAGGTCGGGACGCTGCTCGACCTGCTCCAGCAGCCCGGCGCCCACACTCCGCAGTACGGCGAGCAGATCGACGAGATCCTCGCGCTGCTGGCCGGCACGTACCGGAGCGCCGACGGCGTGGAGGCGCACGCCAGCCCCGGCGAGGGCGCCGAGGTGGAGGTCTGGATCCTCGGCGCCTCCGGCGGCTCGAGCGCCGAGGTCGCGGGCGCGCGCGGGCTGCGGTTCGCGGCCTCCTACCACCACAGCCCGAGCACGGTGCTCGACGCGGTGACCGCTTACCGGAACGCGTTCCGCCCGTCCGCGGACCTGGCCGAGCCGTACGTCTCGGTGTCCGCCGACGTCGTCGTCGGCGAGGACGACCAGCGGGCGGCCCGGCTCGCCTCGGGCTACGGCCTGTGGGTTCACAGCATTCGCTCCGGCGCCGGCGCGATTCCCTTCCCGACCCCCGAGCAGGCCGCCGCGCACGTGTGGACGGACGAGGAGCGCGCGCTCGTCACCGACCGCACCCAGACCCAGCTCGTGGGTTCCCCGGCGACGGTGGCGGACCGGCTGGAGCAGCTCCAGCAGGCGACCGGCGCCGACGAGCTGGCCATCACGACGATCACCCACGAGCACGCCGACCGGGTCCGCTCCTACGAGCTGCTCGCCACCGAGTGGCGGCGCCGCCAGCACTGATCCGCCAGCACTGATCCGCCAGCCCCGAGCCCACCCCGCGCGTCCGATCAGAAAGTGGTGATCATGATGTCCGAGACCGACCCGCTGCACCTCGCCGTCGCCCTGGACGGCGCGGGGTGGCATCCGGCCGCGTGGCGCGAGCCGTCCGCCCGCCCGCGGGAGCTGTTCTCCCCCGGCTACTGGCTGGACCTGGTGACGGAGGCCGAGCGCGGCCTGCTGGACTTCGTGACCTTCGAGGACGCCCTGGCGCTGCAGTCCTCCCGGCTCGACGGCACCCCCGACGACCGCGTCGACCAGGTGCGCGGCCGGCTCGACGCGGTGCTCATCGCCGCCCGGGTCGCCCCGCTGACCTCCCGCGTCGGCCTGGTGCCGACCACCTCGGCGCTGTCCACGGAGCCGTTCCACGTCTCCAAGGCCATCGCGACCCTGGACTTCACCAGCGGCGGCCGGGCCGGCTGGCGGGTGCAGGTCGGCCGGGCCGGGGAGACCACGCACCTCGGCCGCCGACCGCCCGGCCCGCCGCTGCGCGCCGACAACCTCGCCAGCCCCGAGGTCCAGGCGTACATCACCGAGTCGTTCGACGAGACGGCCGACCACGTCGAGGTGGTCCGCCGGTTGTGGGACAGCTGGGAGGACGACGCGGAGATCCGCGACGTCGCCACCGGCCGGTTCGTCGACCGCGACCGGCTGCACTACATCGACTTCGAGGGCCGGTGGTTCTCCGTCCGCGGACCGTCGATCACGCCACGCCCACCGCAGGGCCAGCCGGTGGTCACGGCGCTCGCCCACGCCACGATCCCCTACCGCCTCGCGGCCCGCGCCGCCGACATCGTCTACGTGACCCCCCACGACGCGGACCAGGCCCGCGCGATCGTCTCGGAGGTCCGCGACGAGCAGGACCGCGCCGGGCGGGCCGGCGAGACCCTGCACGTCTTCGCCGACCTGCTCGTCGTCCTCGACGACGACGCGAACGCCGCCCGGCAGCGGCTGCGCCGCCTCGACGACCTTCTCGACGCACCACTGCGCTCGGACGCGGCGATCATCGCCGGCTCGCCCGCGGAGCTCGCCGACCTGCTGCTCGACTGGCAGGCCGCCGGCATCACCGGCTACCGGCTGCGGCCCGCCGTCCTGCCGGACGACCTCGAGGCCATCACCCGCGGGCTCGCCCCCGAACTCACCCGCCGCGGCCGGTTCCGCGCGGCGTACGACACCACCACCCTGCGCGGCCACCTCGGCCTGCCCCGGCCGGCCAGCCGCTACGCCACCCGCCGCGACGCGACCACCAGCCGAATCGAGGCCGCAGCCCGATGAGCCGCCCCCGCAAGCGGATCATCCTCGGCCACTACGTCGCCGGGGTGAACCACAGCACCGTCTGGTCGCACCCGGACGCCGGCAGCCAGATCGACTTCGCGTCGTTCCGGCACGCCGCGCAGGCCGCCGAGCGCGGAAAGTTCGACTTCTTCTTCCTCGCCGAGGGCCTGATCCTGCGCGAACGCCTCGGGCAGATCTTCGACCAGGACGTCGTCGGGCGGCCGGACACGCTGCCCGTCCTCGCCTCGATCGCCGCCGTCACCGAGCATCTCGGGCTCGTCGGCACCCTCAACGCCACCTTCAACGAGCCGTATGAGCTGGCCCGCCAGCTCGCGTCCCTGGACCATCTGTCCGGCGGCCGGGCCGGCTGGAACGTGGTGACCTCCTTCGACCCGTTCACCGGGCAGAACTTCCGCCGCGGCGGCTTCCTGCACCGCGACGACCGGTACGTGCGGGCCGAGGAGTTCGTCGCGCTCGCCCGGGCGCTCTGGGACTCCTGGCCCGCCGACGCGCTTGCCGTGGACACCGAACAGGGCCGCTTCCTGCGCGACGCCGGCGCCGGCGCGTTCCGCCACCTCGGCCGCCAGTTCGACGTCGCCGGGCACTTCACCGTCCCGCGCAGCCCGCAGGGCCGTCCGGTGGTGCTGCAGGCCGGCGTCTCCCCGCAGGGCCGGGACTTCGCCGCCGCCACCGCCGACGCGATCTTCTCCCCCTTCCACGAGCTCGGGCCGGCGCAGGAGTACTACCGCGACATCCAGGCCCGGGTGGTGCGCGCGGGGCGGCCGGCGGGCTCGGTGAAGCTGCTGCCCGGCGGCGCGTTCATCCTCGGCGACAGCGCCGCCGACGCCGAGGAGCGGGCCCGTGAGGTCGCCCGCACTCAGGTCAGCGGGCGGACCGCGCAGATCCTGCTGGAGGCCGTGTGGAACCGGGACCTGTCCGGCTACGACCCGGACGGCCCGCTGCCCGACGTCGACCCCGACGTCACCGGGCCGCCGGTGATCCAGGGCCGCGCCCGTAACCCCCAGGACCCGTTCGAGACCGTGCGCGAGTGGCGGGCGCTGGCGGCGGAGCACCGGTACTCGCTGCGTGAGCTCGCGATCCGGGTGTTCGCCCACACCGAGTTCGTCGGCACGCCGACCCAGGTCGCCGATCGGCTCGACCACTTCGTCCAGAACGACGGCTCGGACGGCTTCATCCTCGGCTCGCACCTCACCCCCGGGGGCATCGACGAGTTCGTCGACAAGGTCGTCCCCCTGCTGCAGGAACGCGGCTCGCTGCGGGCCGAGTACACCGGCACGACCCTGCGCGACAACCTCGGCATCCCACTGCCCGCCGATCTCCAGGACGGCCACGCCCACGACGGGATCGCCGCCGAGCCCGCCCGATGACCGGTGTGGTCGCGCGTGAGCTCGGCGAGACGGCGCCCGCCGCGGCGTCGCACCCGCTCGACAACCCGGCGCTGGGTTCGCTGCTGGGAGCGCACGCGCATCTGGCCGTCCGGCGCGGCCGGGTGCTGCGGTATCCCTCGGACGTCGCGCCGTTCGTCGCCCTGCCGGACGATCCCGACTCCGACACCTGGCGGGACGTGGCGGACCTGCTCGGCCCGGGGGCGATCCTGCCGCTCGTCGATGTCGGGAACGCCGGCCCGGCCGGGTGGGAGGTGCTCGGCAGTGCCGGCGGCGTGCAGCTCGTCGACGCCGGCCTCGTCGCGGCACCCGACGGCGAGGCCATCCGGCTCGGCCCGGACGACGTCGAGGACATCCTGGCGCTGATCGAGCGCACCCGTCCCGGCCCGTTCCAGGCCCGCACCATCGAGCTCGGCACCTACCTGGGGATCCGCCGCGACGGCCGGCTCGTCGCGATGGCCGGGGAACGGCTGCACCCACCCGGCTGGACGGAGATCAGCGCCGTCTGCACCGACCCGGCGGTGCGCGGCCAGGGCCTGGCCACCCGCCTCGTACGCGCCGTCGCCGCGGGCATCCTCGAACGTGGCGAAACCCCGTTCCTGCACACCGCGGCGGACAACACGGGCGCGATCCGGCTCTACGAACATCTCGGCTTCCGCCTGCGCCGCCAGGTCACGTTCACCTTCTTGCGGGTCCCGGGAACACCGGCGGACGGCCGAGCACCATCGAACCCGTTCCCCGATGTCCGCGACGCGTCCCCTTGACGATTGATCAAGCGGGTCCGCGTAGTTCTCCTTGACGTCCTCCCCCGCCTGAAGTGAAGGCGGGGGATTCCAACTCCTACACACCCACCAGAGGGGGTGCGTAACGTTGAGGTTCGCGGTTCATCGGCGCGGTCAACACCGCGCCTCCCCGCGCGGTCACCGCACGTCCTGCGGCGATGTTCACTGCTGCGTTCACGTCAGCGTTGGCCGTGTGCCCGCAGACCGCACACCGGAACACCGCTTGGCTCTCGCGGTTCCCAGACGCCGTATGCCCGCAGGCCGAGCAACGCTGAGACGTGTAGGCGGCCGGGATCTTTTCGACCCGGCCGGGGGCTTTCTGTTCCAGGCGTTGGACGAGCTGTCCCCAGCCATTGGCGAGGATGCCCCGGTTCAACCCGGCTTTCTGCCGCACGTTTCGGCCCGGCGCTTCGACGGTGCCACGCGCCGACCGGGTCATGCCCCGAATGTTCACATCCTCGACGCGGATCAGCTCGTACCGGCGGGCGAGATCGGTGGACGTCTTCTCCACCCAGTCCTTACGCCGGTCGGCCTCCCGGGCTTTCACCCGGGCGATCTGACCTGTCAGCCGGGTGCGCCGGATACTGCCCCGCCTGGCCCGCGCGAACCGGCGTTGCAGCCGGCGGAGACGGCTGGCCTCGGCGGGTCGCAACCCGGGGCATCGCAGCAGCGCGCCCGTCGACAGGGCCGCGGACACCGCCACACCCCGATCCACCCCGACAATCTCACCGGTATCGGGTGCGTCGATCGGCGCGGGCACGGCAGCGAATGCCACATGCCAGCGGCCCGCACGGTCACAGGTCACCCGGTAGGACCTGAAGTCAGGGACGCGGCGCGAGACACGGAACCTCACCCAGCCGACTTTCGGTACCCAACAGCGGGACCATCGCCGGTTCAGCTTTTCGACCCGGGCGTTCTTCCCCACAACCCGGAAGCCCTCGGATTGACCTCTTTTCCGATAGGTTGGACGCCGGTGCGAACCGCCGAAGAAGTTCCGCAGAGCCTGGTCGAAGTCCCGCAGCGCCTGCTGCTGCACGGTCTGCGACCCGGCCCGCAGCCAAGCGAACTCGGCGCGTGCGGCGGTCAACTGTCGACACCGTTCCAGATGGTTCGGGGATTTTCCCCGGTAGGGCGTCCACCACGACTGCTGTTCGACCGCAAGGTTCCACACGAATCGCGCATGCCCGCAGTGCTCGTCCAGCCCGGCGACCTGGCCAGGTGTCGGATCGAGCCGGTAGCGGGACACGCGCCCATTCTACAGAAAGGATCCCCCATGCATTCCAGCGTGGCGCGCCGTCTCCTCCCCGGCCTGAAGGCCGGAGTATCCACGCAAATCTCTGGCCGCGGCCGGCCTGGTGGACGGCCTCACGGTCACGACCCACTGGCGGTTCGCCGACGAACTGGCCACCCTGCATCCCGCGGTCACCGTTCGACCGGACGCCCTCTACGTCGACGAGGGGTCGATCGTCACCGGAGCAGGTGCGGCGGCGGGCCTGGACATGTGCCTGCACCTCATTCGCCGTGAGCACGGGGCCGCGCGGGCGAACGCGATCGCCCGCGGCCTGGTGATCCCACCGCACCGCGACGGCGGCCAGGCCCAGTACGTCGCCGCCCCGGTCGCCGGACAGGGGGAGGACCAGCGGCTGGCCGCCGTCCTGGCCTGGGCCCGGGAGCATCTGGATCACCCGCTCACCGTCGACACGTTGGCCTCCCGGGCCCTGATGAGCCGCCGCTCGTTCGCCCGGCACTTCCGATCGGCCACCGGGACCTCCCCGCACGCGTGGCTGCGCGACCAGCGCCTGTCGCTGGCCGAGGAGCTGCTGGAAACGACCGGCCTGTCCGTCGAACAGATCGCGACACGCGTCGGCTACCGTCACGCGGCCGTCCTCCGCGAGCAGTTCGCCGCCCGCCGCGGGGTGTCCCCCAGCGCCTACCGCCGCACGTTCCGCCGCGCCTGACAACCGGCCTGAGCACGTCGACGCGAAGCAAAAAGTTCAGACTATGCCCGTTTGTCCCGATTTCGCGGGGTGCGTAGACAGGGGTGCGTCCGGGTGTGAGGCTTCGTAACCAGCGAATCCCAGGGGGGCCTGGACGGAGGTGCCGGTGATCCCCTGATCCGTTGCTCGCTCACCGCCCGCCCGGTTCTCGGGCCGGCCCAGCCGTCAGCGCGGGTCGCGGCCTTTCCACCGACCCCTGCGCCACGGCGACAGCACCGACGCGATCGGGCGCGTGCCACCGGTCCGCGTCGCCCCCGTTCTCGGCTCCACTTCTCGCGGTCACTCCCCGCGTCGCGACCGCCCCACGCACAACGCATGGCATTGCCGTGCCCGTGGCATTGCCGTTGCCCACAGAAACCCACAGCGCCTGTCACCTGCCTCCGTCGCGGCTGTGCCGCCATTGCGGCAGCACGTTCGACGGCTCACCGGCGGCCACGCCCGCGCGCGAACGGCCGTGAAGACGTTCCGTTCCCAGAAAGGACTGCGCCATGCCATCCCTGGCCGAACGGTTGCACCGGAGGCGGTCCGCCTCCCTGTCCCCGAGTGAAACCTCATCCCCACACGGACCATCCGGCGTGGGACGCGAATCGTCCGGAGGCAGACGGCGACCCGCCGCCGTCGCCGCCGCCGGGCTCGCGATCTGCGCGCTGGCGGCGGGCTGTACCAGCAGTCCGAGCGGGGGCCCCACCAGGCCGACCAGGGTTCACCTCGCCGCGGCGACCGCCGATCCGAACGCGAACTGCACGCTCATCGTGCCGGCGAATCCGCTGACGCCGGCGGGCCTCGCGACGCCGTACCAGCTGACCGCCACCAATCCGGCCGACGGCCCCTGCAACGAGGCGAACATCGCCCAGTCCGCCTTCGTCCAGGGCGCCATCATCACCCAGGACGGCCAGCTCACCCTGTATGACCCGCTGGTGATCGACGCGGGCACCCAGCCCGCCGCGCCGCCCGCCATGGCGCAGGTCCCGGCGGGCGCCACGGTCGGTCTCTGGTTCGGGTTCAACGGCGACAACCTCACCCTGCAGGCGGCCAACGGAACGGACAGCCTCGCTCAGGGCAACTGTGTCAACGGCCTGAACGGCTCGATCTTCGGTCAGTTCGCGCACTGCAACGCCCCGGCGTTCTTCCAGACCGCGAACCAGCAGATCGCCGCGAACAAGCTGCAGGTCCCGCCGCTCGGCATGGCGAAGGACGGCCTGCCCTGCCCGACCGTGCGCGACTTCTCGCTCATCGACCAGGACCAGAGCGACAACGTGACGGCGCAGTACCTGGCGCTCCCCAACGGCCAGACCGCGCAGAAGAACGCCGCGGCGGCCGCCGCGATCGGGAACGCCGTCAACAACGCGGTGAACCTGGCGAACGCGAGCGACAACGTCCTGCTGGACGTGTTCGTCCTCCCGACGCTGGGCTGCACCCCCTCGACCCGGCCCAACGGCGCCCAGGACGGCCAGGCCACCGGGTCGCTTCCGCTGAACGAGCTGCAGGCCGCCGCGTTCCAGGCGGCGCCGATCGCGCTGCTGCCGCTCAACGACCCGATGACGCTCGTCAACAACAACCCGAGCGCGGACAAGACGAACCTGTTCCGGCTTGGGGTCGATCAGCCCCCGCTCGGCGCCGCCGGCAGTGACAACGGGGACGGCGCCGCGTACTGCAACAACCTGTTCACCAACCCGGCCGGTATCCGCCGGGTCTTCAACGCCCAGGCGATCTTCGCCGCGGGCCAGACTCCGGACGCCGCGACCGGCACCAACCTGTTCACCTTCCTCGCCGCCCGGGCCAACGGCTCGTTCGAGAACCTCAACTGCGCGAACTTCGGCGTCGCCAACCCGATCACGCTGACCCTGGACGGGAACGGCGTCGCCACCGCCGCCGCCATCGCTCCCGCCGGCCAGCCCGCTCCGGCCGCAGGCGGACAGGCGGCAGGCGGACAGGCGGCGCCAGCCGCCGGTGGTCAGGGCATGCCAGCCGCGGGCGGACAGGCCGCGCCGGCCGCTGGTGGGCAGGCCGCGCCCGCCGCCGGTGGGCAGACCACCGCGCAGGCGGGCGGGCAGACGGCGGCGACGACGGCGGCCCCGCCGCGCAACGGCCGCCGCCAGGTCGGCATGCAGGGCCGGTTCCGCAACTGGTGACACCGCCGACCCGGCGAGCCTCGGCGCACGCCGGGCGACGGGGCAGGTAAGGGCTGGGGTGCGGGCGGACAGCTGCCCGCACCCCAGCCCGTCCCGTTCAGGCCGCGTCCCCCTCAGGATCTTGCGACAGATCCCTCACGATCATGACGGCAGACACGTCACGATCATGACGGCAGATCCACTACGTGATCAAGATCCGGACGACCCGCACGCCCCGAGTCGCCTGATGACCTTCGTCCTCGACCGCCTGGTCTGACCTGGCGGGCACCCCGGCCACGTCTGCAGAGCGCTTTGTGGCGGCTTCGTCGCGGCCTACTAGGCTCAGGACCAATGGCGCCTGATGGGGACGAAGTGGGACGACGGACCTCGCGGATCGATCGGTGATCGTCGACCGGGAACGGGTGGCGAAGGCCCTGCCTGGTTATGTCCTGGGTGATCAGCTCGGGTCAGGGGCGTTCGGGCTGGTGTTGGCGGGCACGCACCGTCAGATGGGCCGGCCGGTGGCCATCAAGGTGATGGAGGCCACGGGCACCGCGGCCGCGACGGCGGACTTTGGCGCCGAGGCGCAGGTGCTGGCGAGGCTCGATCATCCGCACATCGTGCGGGTCTACGACTACGTCGAGGACATGGGCCTCTGCCTGGTCGTGATGGAGCTGCTGTCCGGGGGCACCCTCACCGTTCGACGGACGTCGATGAGCCCCGAGCGAGTCTGCGCGGTGGCGCTGGCGGTCGCCGCGGCGCTCGAGCACGCGCACGGCCACAAGGTGCTGCACCGCGACATCAAGGCCGACAACATCCTGTTCGCGGGTGACGGCACCCTCAAGGTGACCGATTTCGGCATCTCCAAGCTGTTCGAGGGGTCGGGAACGACCACCACCGGCATCGCCGGCACGCCGGCCTACATGGCCCCGGAGCAGGTCGAGGGTGGCCAGCTGGGCCCGTGGACCGATCTGTACGCCCTGGGGATCGTCCTGTACAGCTTGTTCACCGGACGGCTGCCGTTCGACCCGAGGCTGCCGCTGCTCACGTTGCTCAACCACCAGTTGACCGAGCAGCCGCCGCCGATGGACGGAGTGGCCGCTCCGCTCGCCGGCGTGGTGATGCACATGCTGGCCAAGGCCCCCGCCGACCGCCCCGCGGACGCCGCCACCCTCGCCCTCGAGCTCGCGTCCGCGGCCGCCTCCGTGTTCGGTGCCGGGTGGACCGCGCGCGGGCAGGCGCCCCTGCATCTCGGGGACGCGGTGCGGTCCGCCGCCGACCGTCCGCCGCTGGTCCCGCCCGCGCCGCCCGCGTCCCTCTCCCCGGCCACGGCGGCGCCCAGGTCTCTCTCCGGTGCCACTGCCACGGCCGCGCCCACGTCTCTCTCCGCGGCGACGGCGGCGCTCGCGTCTCCCTCGCCGGCCGCGGCGATGACCGCGTCGGCGACCCTGGCACCGCCCAGCGCGCCCGCCGCGCCCGTCGTGCAGCCCTCCCCCGCGGGCCCTGGCCTCCCATCGCGTGATGCCGGCGAGGGAACTCCCGTACCGACCGGGGGGTCCGGCCCGCCGGCGTCGGACGAGCGCGCGTCCGAGGCGTCGGGGCCGTCCTTCGACATCAGCCCGGGCGCCGCGCAGCCGTCGGCGGACGGTCCCGCGCAGAAGCCCCCCGCGGATCCGCCCGCCGGTTCACACGTCGTCAGCAGGCCGCGACGGGGGCACGGCCCCTGGATCGTCGGTGTCGTCGTACTCGCTCTGATGGTGACGGTGGGAGTGGTCGTGCTGTCCCCGCATCACCGGACAGCACCTCGACAGCCCACGGCGCCCGCGCCCGCCTCGGCGTCGGCCACCACGGCGCCCGTGGCCGGGTCCACGCGGTCGCCGTCGGCGAGGCCGGCTGACGCCGCGCCACCCGCCACCGAGGCGACGATCCCGCCCAGCGGTGTCGGTACGGCCGCCGCGGGCGGCGCCGGACCGGCGAACGCCCCCGCGGTGCCCAGTACCGCGGCGACGATCCCCGCCACCCGTGCCACCCAGGGCCCGACCGCCTATGCGATCAAGGGCATCAACGGCGGCGACGACGCGGCACAGGTCCCGGGCTCCGAGGCGGACACCTCCTGGGTGGCCAACGACGCGGCATGCTCAGCCTGGCTGGACAGCAACGGCTCCGGCGGCCTCGCCGGCGTGCTCAACACCTCGCTATACCAGTCCTGCGTCGCCGAACTCTTCCGCAGCGACGGGATGGCGTACACCTTCTCCGCGTCCTGGGGCGCCAAGAAGACGAGCTTCCTGCCAGCAGCGGGATACACGATGTGGATCTGCGTCTGGAACGCCAACAGCCAGTCCACCACCGAGGTGTGCTCACCCCGCTTCGGCCTGAACGGCACCACCCCGGTCAGGAAGTAGTTCGCCTGCGCTGGACGACCAGTTCACCGCTCTGGTGTGGCCGCGGCGGCGATGAGGCGCTGCCACGTGGTGCCGGCAAACGTCGTCCCGGTCGTTGACGGGGTGATGGACGGGACGCGGCCGGAACCGCCGGCGCACCGGCCTTACAGGTGTCGCTCGATCAGGTTCTCGAGATCGAGTTCGCCGTCGCGAGTCTGGGCGCCGGCGGCGAGCAGGTCGGTGCTGCGCTGGACGGCCGTCGGGCTGGTGAACAGCGACAGGAGCAGCTCGCCTTCGACCGCGAGCCCTTCCTCCAGCGGTAGGCTCGCCGCGTCCACGGCCTTCGTCGCCGCGGTGACGGCCGCCCGGGGATACGACGCGATACGCAGGGCCAGCCGCGCGACGAAACCGTCGAGTTCCTGCGCGGGCAGGGCTCGGTTGACCAGCCCGTAGTGTTGCGCGGTCTCGGCGTCGATGACGTCCGCACCCAGGATGAGTTCCAGGGCACGGGCACGACCGGCCAGACGCGGCAGAAACTGCGTACCACCACCACCGGGAAGGATCCCGAGGCTGACCTCGGGCTGCCCGAACCATGCCCGCTCGCTGGCGGCGAACCGCATGTCCAGGCTGGACAGGAACTCGTTGCCCCCGCCGCGGACGCGCCCGGACACGGCGGCGATGGTGACCTGCGGCAGGCTCCGGTATCGCTGGTGAAGGCTCATCCCCGGCCCGGCCATGTACTCCTGCAGCGCACCCGCGTCCACGATCAGTCGCATGTCGCCGTGCGCCAGGAAGAACTCCGGGTTGGCGCTCGCGAAGACGATGACCCGGACCGTGTCGTCGGCGCGCACCTCGGTGTTGAAGCGGTCAAGCTCGGTGACCAGGGCCAGGTCGAGCAGGTTGATGGGCGGATGGTCGATGACCACGAACGCGACGCCCTCCGTCA
The DNA here is from genome assembly GCF_059816245.1 of Frankia sp. RB5. Taxonomy (NCBI): domain Bacteria; kingdom Bacillati; phylum Actinomycetota; class Actinomycetes; order Frankiales; family Frankiaceae; genus Frankia; species Frankia sp. RB5. The sequence continues at coordinate 19,865 of NZ_JCBATA010000067.1, read as the reverse complement.
CCCTGACCTCCAGCGACGCGTACCCCTCGTACCCCATCCACAACTCCTCTGGCTTCGATTTCGCTAGCCAGACCCTAGCTGACTTCGCCATCAGAAGCCAAGGGGGTAGCCTGAGCCGCGTGGAGTGGACGTCTGTTGATCTTGGGAACTGCCCCATCGTGCGCGCGCTCGAGGTCGTGGGCTCCCGGTGGACGATCGTCGTCCTGCGGGAGGCGTTCAACGGCGTGCGCCGCTTCGAGGACTTCCAGCGGCATCTGGGCGTCTCACCGTCGGTGCTCAGCAACCGCCTCAGGGAGATGACCGATGACGGGCTCCTCCGGCGCGAGCCATACCGCGAGGAAGGCACCCGTGAGCGCCACGAGTACCACCCCACCACCAAGGCCTGGGATCTCTATCCGGTCGTCGTCGGGCTCATGCAGTGGGGAGACCGGTACCTCGGCGACGGTGACGGCCCGCCCGTCCACCTGGTCGACACCGTCACCGGCAGGCCGGTGATCGCCGCCGTCGTCCCCCACGACACCGCCACCTGCGCCCCGTCGACCATCACCGTGGTGCCGGGTGCGTCGTGCAGGGTCGCGACGACCCCCTGACCCTCGAACCGGCGGCGCTCCGACGACGTCGCGGCCTCCGGGCACCATGCCCGCTTCGGCCGCGTCGTGGACGCTGAGGTTGTGCCGCAGCTCCCACCTCCGGGGAGGACAGGGCCAGGACGGTTCACAACCGCGTCTTGCGGGCGTAGTGGGCGGGCGTGACGCCGAAGGCGTCCCGGAACGCGGCGGTGAAGGCGCTCGGGTTGCTGTAGCCGCAGGCACACGCGACGGCGGTGACCGGCTCCCCCTTGGCGAGCAGCGTGAGGCCATGGTGCAGTCGGAGCTGGGCCCGCCACTGCGGGAAGGTCATCCCGGTCTGGCGGCGGAACAGGCGACTCAGGGTACGTTCGCTCGCCCCGACGGCGGCACCGAACTCCGCCAGCGTCCGCGGATCGGCGGGGTCACCCGCCAGGGCCGCTGTGACAGCGGCGAGGCGGTCGTCGTGCGGCTGGGGCAGACAAAGCCTGGGCTCGGTCACCGGCCGCAGCGAGCGCAGCAGGACGGCTGTCAGGTCGCGGCGGTCGACGGCGGCCAGGTCCGTCGCGGTGAGCGCCAGGATGATCTCGCGCAGCAGGGCGGGCACGTCCACCACGGTCGGGTCGAGGGACCCGAACGGATCGTCCGCGTCCCGGAAGGCCAGGGAGTGCATGTGGGTGGGGCCGTGTGCTTGGTGCGCGTGGCCCACACCGGCCGGCAGCCACACGGCCCGCAACGGTGGCACCACCCACGAACCGACCTCGGTCACCACTCGCAGGACCCCGGTGCCCGGATAGACGAGCTGGTGCTCGGTGTGGTCGTGCCAGTCGATCCGTTGCCGGTCCGTCAACCGCCGCAGTTCCGGCCCGGCGAGGAAATGGCGGTTCATCGACAGAACTCTACGGCCTGAGGGTGGACCGCCACCCAGCTCGGCGCCCATGCTGGCGGTCCGGATACGAAGAACCGATGCCAGGGAGACCGCCCCATGACCGTGCCGCATCGGATTTCCGCCCCCGACGGCTGTGTTCTCGTCGCGGAGGTGAGCGGGCATGGCCCGGTCGTGGTGCTGCTGCACGCGGGCGGTCCCGACCGGCGCAGTCTCGATCCGTTCGCCCGGCGGCTGGCCGGCCGTCACATGGTCGTGCAGCCCGACATCCGGGGCTACGGCGGCTCCGTCTGCCGCGACCCGGCCCGCCACACCTGGGACCAGTACACCGTCGACGTCCTCACGGTGCTCGACGGGCTCGCCGAGGCCGGCGTGGTGGCGGCGAACGTGGGTGTGGTGGTGGCCGGGGTCGGGCTTGGCTCCACGATTGCGCTTCGTCTGGCCATCGCCCGGCCCGACCGGGTGACGGCGGTGGTGGCCCTCGGCGTCGAGGACATCGAGGACGACGAGGCCAGGGGGGCCGAGATCGCGTACCTCGACGCGTTCGCCGTCCGCGTCCGCGACGAGGGGTTGGCGGCCGCCTGGGCGCCGATCGTCGCCAGGCTGCCACCGGTCGTCGAGGCGATGGTCACGGACGCGATCCGACGCAGCGATCCGGCCAGCATTGCCGCGGCCGCGTCCATCGCGCGGGACCGCAGCTTCCGCCAGGTCGACGACCTGGCCGCGGTCCGGGTGCCGACGCTGGTCTTCGCCGGCACCGACTGGCGCCACCCACGCGCACTCGCCGAGGCGGCCGCGCGTGCAATGCCGGCGGCCACGATGGCGGCGGGCGAGATCGGGCCGGCCGTCCGGACCGGAGAGGATCTGGCCGACGCACTCATGCCGGAGTTGCTGGACTTCCTCGACGGTCCCGCGGCAAGAGCTGGATCTCCCGGTTCGACCGCGGCGAAGTCTCCACCGTCGACGTCATCGCCCGCTCCGTCCAGGCGCTCGGCGGCCAGCCCCAGATCTCCGTCGTCTTCGGCGACGACCTCCACGGCATGGGAAGGGGGGGCCGGGCTTCCAACGTGGTCAGAGGAGTCCTTCGAGGTGGGCGGCGACCTGGCGGTAGCGGCTGACGGGGACCAGGTGGACACCGGTGAACGCGGCGCTGTCACGTAGGCGGAGGATTTGTTCGCAGGCGGCGTCGACTCCTGCGGCCTGGTCGCGCTCGACCCGTTCGACGAGGTCAGTGGGGATGTCGATGTCGGGGATGGTCGTGGCGAGGCGCCGGGCCATCCCGGCGCTGGCAAGGACCATCACGCCCGCGTAGACAGGCCGATCGATCGGGTGGGTATCGCGCCAGCGCAGAAGGGCGTCCACCGAGTAGCTGACCTGGACGAAGACGAAGTCGGCCGCGTGCTTCCAGGCGGGCAGCGCTCGCAGGCCCGCCGCCGTGCCGACGCGGAAGGGGGGCCGGCCGGCGTAGACCGGGTCGTCGGCGACCGCGCGAACTTCCTCGATCATGGCGCGTACGGTGAGGTCGCCGGTCCGGTTCCCGGCGGTGGGTTTGTCGCCCTGGACGAAGAGGAACTCCCCGACGCCGTAGGCAGCGGCGGTGAGCAGGTCGCGGCGGAACCCGAGCAGGTTGCGGTCGCGGGAGTTCACACAGGCGATACTGTGCCCGCCCATCGCTTGAACCTCATGGGCGACGGCAATGCTGGACACCGTCGCGCGCCCCAGGTGATTGTCGGGAATCAGAAAGGCGTCGGCGACGGGGGCAAGAACGCCGATCTGGTGGCGGGCGTGGGTGAGATCGGGCCGAGTCGGCGGTTCGATCTCGCAGATCAGTTCGAAGCCGTTCGTCGAGGTTCCTCGGCTCGCGCTGCCGATCTCGTTCCGGGCTACCGCCTGCTCAGTCAATGCCGCCTCCACGTTCCCAGGGCGAGTCCGCCCCACCCGAGCCCCAGTATCGCTGGCCCATGACGAGCGGTTGGCCGCAGACCTCCCGGCCGGACGATGCGGACCGGACCCGGGCCAGCTGGTTAGCCCGCGTCGATCGGGTATCAGGCTGGCCGCAACGCCACCGCTGCCGCCGCCGGTGCCGTGTTCGGCGCGGGGAGGAACCCCGTCGTCACGAAGAACGTCACATAGGTCTCGACCAGCTCCGGCGTGATGGCCGGGCAGGCGATACCGCCCGCCGCGAGCGTGGCGCTGGTATCCAGCGGCGGGAGGTCGCCCGCGCCCGTTGCCGTGATCGTCTGGAATGTGTCGAGCAGGGGGTTGAGGACGTTGTGGAGGTCGGCCCGTACCCGCTCAGCCCAGTCGACGGCGTCCAGGTTCTCAATCTGGTAACCACACGATCGCAGCTGCCGCACCAGGGTGGCGAAGGACAGCGCCGTGTCGTTCTGCACATGGAACGTGCCGCCGGCCATGCCCCGGGACAGCACCGTGACCACACCACTCACATAGTCGGCCGGGACCATGCGGAACGCCCCGCCGAGATCACACGGCGCGGACCGGGCCTGCACCATCCCCTTGACGCTGAGCCAGACGAAGTCCCGCGTCTGGCAGGCGCCGTTGACCTGGTCGCCACACACGGCGTCCACCCGGTACATCGAGACCGGCAGGCCGCGGGACCGGGCGATATCGATCATTTCCTCGGCGACCCACTTGCTCTGGCGGTAGCCGCTGTCCAGGGCCTCCGGCGGCCCCGTCGGATCGGCGGGACGCAGTGGAACCTCTCCGGCACCGGCCGTCCCGAACACGCCGATGGTCGAGATGTGGTGCACCGGCACCGTACGGTGCCGGGCCGCCAGCCGGAGGATCTCCTCGGTGCCCGACACGTTCGCCGCCCTCAGCTCCTGGTACGGCAGCAACCAGTTCACCTCGCCACCGGCGTGGTAGACGCCGTCGAGACGCCGTGCGAGGTCGTCGAAGCGTTCCTCGGTCAGACCGAGCCTCGGCTGGGCGAGGTCGCCCAGCACGATCTGGATCCGGGGCGGGTCCACCGCCAACCGGTAGTACGACAGGTTCGCGCGCAGCCGCGCCAGCGCGTCCCGTTCGGTGGCGCCACGGACCAGGCAGTGCACGACCGCACCGGTGTCCCGCACGAGGTCTCGCAGCAGGAAGGCGCCGACGAATCCGGTGGCGCCGGTCAGAAGCAGGTGCCGCGGCTCGGTCACGGCGGCCACCACCTCGGCCGCGGGGACGATGTCGTCCGCGAGCCGACCCTCGGCCGCGAAGTCGATCTTCAGGGTTGCGGCATCGACGAGGTCATGGGCACCGGCCAGGTAGACGGCGAGCGCGGCCGGTGTCGGATGGGTGAAGACCGCGGTGCTGGCGAGCGCGAGCCCGGTCGCCTCCCCAAGCTCGTTGGCCAGCCGTACAGCGCCGAGCGAGGTCAGGCCCTGGTCACGAAAAGGGGTGTGCCGCATCAGCTCCGTGGTGATGGCGTCGCCCGAGAGTTCCGCGATGACAGCACGTGCCCTTGCCATGACCAGATCCAGCAACGAGGCGGAATCGGCCGGTCCGACCGTTCGTCCCGGCGGCTGGGCCGGGAACTCGGCCACCAGGTCAGCCAGCCGGCGTCGGGCGATCTTTCCGGTCGCGGTACGCGGTATCGCCGGCAGCACGACGATGTCGACCGGCATCTTGTAGCGTGCCACGCCTTTGGTGACGAGGTGCTCGGTGACGTCGCGCAGGGTCACGGTGGACCCCTCCGTGACGACGACGCACGGATACTCACCGAGGCGGGGATCCGGTCGGCCCACCACCGCCGCGGGCCCGATGCCCGGCAGGTCGGCGAGCAGTTCCTCGACCTCGATCGAGCTGAACTTCTGTCCACCCACGTCGATCAGCTCGGCGATCCGGCCGTGAAACGCGACGAGGCCGCCCGCGTCCACGCTGGCCAGGTCGCCGGTCCGCAGCCAGCCGTCCGCCGGCAGCGTCCGCGCCGACAGCTCGGCGTCGCCCAGATATCCCCGAAACGCGTAGGGACTGGCCACCCACAGCTCGCCGACGTCGCCGGGCGCACAGTCGACGTCCTCGCGCACCACCCGCACGCGGGCGCCGGGAACCGGGCGGCCAATGCTGCGGGTGGCAACCTCGTCCGGGTCGTGAGCGCTGGTGAACAACCCGGCGCCCAGCTCGGACATGCCCCACTGCACGACGACCGACGCGGCACAGTGGCGGCGAAGGCCGTCCACCAGCGCGGACGACACCTTCGACCCGCCTGTTCGCACCTCGCGCAGGCGAACGGACTCCCGTGGGCCGCCATCGCTCGCGTCACCATCGCCCGCGCTGACCTCGTCCAGCCGGGTGAGCAGATCACGCAGTTGCGTCGGCACCGCGAACAGCACGACGGAGTCGACCGCGGCTCGGGTGAGGCTGATCAGCCGCTCGCTGTCCCAGGCGGACAGCAGGAGCTGGGTGGTCCTGGCGAACAGGCTGACGTGGACGGACAGGAGCCCGAACAGGTGGCTGAAGGGGCTCGCGCTGATGATGCTGTCCGTCCGGCGCGGAGGCCCGGCGACCACGACCGCGGCGGCGTTCGACAGCAACCCGTCGTGGCTGTGCATGGAGATCTTCGGCCGCAGCGAGGTCGTCGCCGACGACGGCAGCAGGAGGAACGGATCGTCCGGACGCACCTGGACGGGCCTCGCCCGGACGCCGGCGAACTCTGCCATCAGGTCGCGTACCGTGCTGTGCCGTTCCCGCCGGCGCGAGCCCGTCACCAGAACCACGGCGGCCGACTCCTCGAGTTCCGGCGTCACCCGCTCGGCGGGCACCACCACCACCCGCGCTTCGCTCCGCCGCACCAGCGTCACCAGGTCGAGCGGGCCGTTGTTGCCATGGACTGGCAGGAGCACCGCGCCGACAGCGGCCACGGCGATGTGCAGGACCAGGAAATCGTGACTGTTGGGTACCTGGGCGACCACTACCTCGCCCGCGGTCACGCCGTGTTCCTGCAGGCCTCGGGCCAGTGCTTCGGAGGCCTCCCACCATTCCCGCCAGGACCACGATGTATGCCCGTCCGCGAACGCCACGCCATCCGGGCCAGATTCGACCGCAGCGCGAAACAGGTTCGGGAGGGTGTGACCGAGCAGGGCCACGCCGGACTTCGCGTGGTAGTCGCCGACGGTCAGAGCCATCGTGCACCTCCGTGAGAGATCCCAGGGGCGATTCCCAGGCCGGGCCAATCCCTACGCCGCCCGCGTCACCAACAACGAGAGACCGTGCCAGACGGGGAGGACGGTCTCGAGGACGAAGCCGGTGTCCGCCATCATCCGTGCGTACTCGTGGCGAGTCCGTTCCCGTCCACCGGTGATGGCGAGCATCTGCAGATCCCAGGTGAGAGCGGGAGAGGACACGGACTCGTCGGACAGCACCCGCTCGATCGCGAGCAGGGTGGTCCCCGGCCGCATCGCCTCCCGGCACCGGCCGAGCAGCCGCTCGCATCGCTCGTCGTTCCAGTCGTGCAGAACCCGGCTCAGAAGATAGAGGTCGCCCCGTGCCGGCACCTCGTCGAAGAAGTCTCCCTCGACGAGTTCGACGCGGTCGGTCGCGGCGGCGGCACCCGTGATGACCGACCGCGCGGTGACCGAGCCGGCAGTGATCACGTGTCTCCGGTCGAACAGCACGCCGGTCGCCAGGGGAGCCCGGTCCAGGATGGCGCGCAGCAACGTGCCGTCACCACCGCCGATGTCGACGACGCGACGGGCCGCGGAGAAGTCGTAGGCGCCACTCAGACGGGCGATCAACGCCTGCGTGGAGGCCGCCATCGCCCGGTTGAACCGTCCGCTCAGTTCGGGATGGTCCTTGAAGTACTCGAAGTGCTCGTGGCCGAAGACCTGGCCGAACGCGCTGTCTCCGGTCCGGACCGCATGTCCGAACTCGCCCCAGGCGGTGAAGAACTCGCCGCCGTAGAGAAGCGCCAGGTCGGCGAAGTCGCTGTCCCGCCGTAGCAGTTCGAGGATCGGCGTGCTCGCGTAGTGGTCGCCCGCAACGGCCACGACACCGAGACCGGCGAGGTAGCGCAGCAGCCGCGTCACCGCGGAAGGCTCGGCGCCGACTGTCGAGGCAACCTGTGGTCCGGTCAACGGACGGGCGGCCAGAGCGTCCGCGATACCCAGTTCCGCGGTCACGGACAATGCCTTCGTCGTGATATGCCCGGTCACCAGCTCGAGCAGACGTATCTCCGGCTCCGCCCCCGGGATCCTCGATGCCGGGACCGTCACATGCTCGGCGACCGTCACATGCTCGGCGGTGCGCTGGGCCGTGTACTCGGCCGCATGTTCGGCGAGCGCCCTCTGGCGATGTCCTCCGCAGAACAGTTCGAGCCGGCGGAATCCGCACCCACCCGTGCTGCCGTCGTCTGCCATGGCGAAGTAGAACACCGAGCGGCCGCCCTGGCCGGCCTGTTCGAAGGAGTTGTGACCACCGCCGTCGGCCCGCAGGCTGGTCCGGTGCGAGATCAGTTCCCGCGTGATGTCGAGGGATTCCGGTGCCGTTTCGAAGGCGATGTGCGTCTCGAAGGCACCGAGCCGTTCGCGGGCGGCGATGCCGTTCTCGTCCGCCCGGTTCTCGAGCCCGGGAACGACGAAGACCTCGAGTGCGTGGTGTGGGCGGCTCGGTCGCATGCCGGTCACGATGGACACCGAAAGAGCCTCCGGGGCCCGGCCGTACCGGTCGGCCAGCCGGGCCCGGACGAGGGTGCTCGGAACCGGCTCGCCCACCGCCAGGCCGCTCAGCCGGAGGAAGTCGACGACCTCGCTCGCCCGGTCCGGGAAGACGGCCAGAGCGATGTGCTTGACCGTGCAGTAACCGGCCAGGTCGGCGGCTGTCTCCGCGTCCCCGCCGAGTAGCAGTTCGAGGGCTTCTCCGGTGTCCAGAACGTCGATTTTGGACAGCATCTCCGTCAGGCGCGTGAGGTCGGGCACGTCGATCATGTCTGTCTCCGGGCTCAGGCCTCGTCGATCTCTCGAGCGGCGGCGTCGAGTCGTCGACAGGTCGGCTTTGCGTATTAGTTTTTGATGAACGTTGCGAAGTTCGCAGATCGAGGTCGCGGGTAGCTTATCGAGAAACTCTCGACTGCCGCCCTCCTCGGCGATCGTATTTCGCACATGACGTATCGCCCGCAGCGCGTACGGACCATAGCAGAAAGGATGAAGAAGACGCAGGTCGGTCGGTGGTGTCGCATCAGGGCTCGTGCATGCTCGCGTCACGACCGGGAGGGCGTGGCATCGCTCGCGTGGCCGGTGTGTCGGTCTTGTCAGGGAAAGTCGTGGAGGTTGGGGGCCGCGGTCGCGGTGATGTGGCCGCGGCGGTCTTCGAGGATGTAGCGGTAGCCGGCGGCGCGGAGCGTGTCGAGGACGGCGCCACAGAGGATCGCGAGGTCGGCGGGGCTCGGCCGGGCCGGACTAGGGCATCAGGCTCGCGGCCACGGTGGCTCCCAGCTCCCAGCACGCCTCCCAACCCTTGGCCTCCTCGCCCATCCTCCGCGCGGCTGCCCTTCTCACCTGCCCCGTCAACGACAGCCCCGCCGGACGAGCAGCTCGAGGCCAGACACCCTCCAGAACGACCCGAAAAGCGACCGGTCCCTATAATGACCTCCGTGGAGACCATTCCTATCACCGAGGCGAAGGCCCGCATCGCCGAGCTGGCCGAGCGGGTGGCCAGCCAGCATGATCATTTCACGATCACGCGCAACGGGCGTGCGGACGTGATGTTGATCTCCGTCGCCGAGTACGAGTCGATGCGCGAGACCCTCGATCTCCTGTCGGACGACGAGGCCCTCGCGGATCTGCGGCAGTCCCGGGACGACTTCGCCGCGGGCGACACCTTCACGCTGGGCGACGTCGCGGCCGAACTGAAGCAACGACGGGCCGGCGGAGGGTGACAGCCGCCGACAGCGCACCCTACGAAATCGCACTGTCGCGCAGGGCACGGAGAAACCTCCACGAGGATCTGCCCTTGGAGGTCGCGGCCGCCGCGCTGGAAACGATTCAGCGAGCAATCGCCACGAACCCCCACCGGGTGGGCAAGCCGCTGGACGAACCCTTCGACGGCTTCTACTCGGCGCGTCGCGGAACCTACCGCATCATCTACCGCATCGACGCCGCCAAGCATCTGGTAGAAATCCACTCCATCCGGCACCGACGAGACGTCTACCACCTCTGAGATCCAGATGCTTCTCTGCATACTGACGGGCAAACTCAGGACTTGTGGATCCGTTCGACGATGTCAGGGCCTATATCCCACCTTCGAGAGAGGCCACGGGAGCGCGCACCGCACGTTCCTGACCACCCCTACCGGTTCGGCCTGGCCTGGGTGTCGCGTCGCGCATCGTCGGATGGTTGATCTTCGCTGTCCGCCGGTGGTGCCTCATCGTACGGGGTCGTCCGTCCCTGCCACCGCCGCCGTCCTCTGCTGGCGGGCTGCGCGGTCAGGATTCTCCGAGCACGTGGTAGCAGCCGCGGCCGCTATCGGGTGACAATGACCGTCGCGCGGTGTCCGGCAGCGTTCTTGAGTTTGATGTCGCCGGTGAGCAGGTTGCAGCCGAGTGCTTCGGCGAGTGCGATGTAGGCGGCGTCGTAAGCACCGAGGGTGTGCCGCAGCTGCCACATCCGGGGGTGGTAGGGCCAGACCGGATGACGGGTGATCCGCAGGCGCGCGTAGTCAGCCAACATCTGCTCGCCACGATGAGCAGTGATCTTCTTTCCGGCGGCAAGCCCGCGGACTGTTGACGCGACCTCGACGTCGAGATGGTGCGGGGCGTGCAGTGTCCGCGGGGCGGACAGGCGCTGCCGGAGCACCTCGTCGCCATCGCGGACCGACAGCACGTCAATGACGAGCGAGCAGTCGACCACGTACGTGAGGGTCAACGCCGCCCCTCGTCGCGCGCCGCGAGGATGTCGTCCATGGTGAGCCCCACCGGTTCCCTGTCGCGGGCCATACGGGCGATGACCTCGGCGTTGGTCTCCGTGGCCGCATCGGCATCCATCAGGTCCCGCAAGTACCCGGACAGCGACTGACCGAGCGATCTGGCCCGTTCGCGGAGGACCGCGAGCGTCGTCGGATCGACATCGCGCACCTGGACGATGCCGCTCCCGTCGGCGGACTCGCTCATAAGATCCACGCTACCACGGATTCATGCATGGCGCATGAATCCTCCTCGATGCCCCACCAGATCCGAGTGCTACGGCATCAGGCTCGCCACCGTGCTGGCGCCCAGCTCCCAGCAGGCCTCCCCGTCCTTCGCGTCCGGGGTACCGATCACCCACCGCCCGCACCGCGCCGATCGTATGCCGCCTGACCCGCGAAAATACCTCTGCGATGCCGCGAACGCGGCTGGACTCGCCAGAAGCTTCGCCCATGGACAGCGCTTTGCCGGCTATCAGGCGAACGCGATGCTCCGCGCCGCCGCCGAGCGCGAGTTCGAAATCATCGGCGAGGCACTCAACCAACTATCCAAGGTCGCCCCGGGCCTCGCGGCCGCGATCCCCGGGCTCCCTCGAATAGTCGCCTTCCGGAACATCCTCATCCAGGAGCGGTTCCGTTTGGTCGCGGCCGCCGCACGTCGAGGTCGCGCTGTCGCGCAGAGCACAGAGAAAGATCGGCGAGAACCTGCTTTGGAGGTCGACGGGGACCAGCCAGACGCGGCGCCCACGATCAGATGTTCAAGGACGCAAAGATCGCTTCGAGGTGCACCGGTTCGGTGAACCTGCCGTCCGGCGAGTAAGCACGCAGCGCTTCGATGATCTCCTTCTCGAAGGAGGCTCGGCGCTCACCCAGCAGTCGCCTGATGGGGAACGAGGTCGAGTACAGGTAGCCGACGATCTGTTCGACCGTCCACTGCCGTTCGAACTCGTAGACGATACGTTCGGCCTGGCGGAACCGAGATCGGGCCAGGACAGTCTCATGGGGCTCCGTGGGCGGCGCGAAGACGCCACTGCCTGCGCGGCGGACGGTTCCGAGGAACTTCGCCTGTGTTTCTTCGATGGCACGTTGCCAGTCGGTGGCTGGCCGGACGAGGCAGTTGTCGTTGACGATCACAAGGCCACCGGTCGGGGTGATCATATCGGCAAGCATTGTCAGCACCCGGTCTCGGTCCATCCAGTGGAACGAGCGGCCCATGGTCGCGAACTGGAATCCGCCGAGGTCTGGGGGGAGGTTCTCCGCTCGTGCCTCTACCCACCTGATGTTGCGGATACGCGCGAGGCGCGCCTGCCGTGCCGCCTCCGCGAGCATGTCGGCTTCGGGGTCGACACCGACGGCGTCGTGCACCTGGCCGGCCAGCGCGATGGTGAGAGTTCCGGGTCCGCAGCCGAGGTCGAGAAGCCGACCCGTCCCCGGGAGGGAAAACCGCCGCGCGACTTCGGTCAGGAACGCCGTCGGGTAGCCGGGTCGGTGGCGTGCGTAGTGCACGGCGGTTCCGGTAAACAGGTCGCCGACCATGCTCGCAATCTATCGGCCCCGTGGAGGCACGACCACAAGATCGGGCCGACGGTCCGCCAGATCCGCCGTGCTCTGACGGGGCCCGGGTGGCTGGCCGGTAGACCTGGGCGCCGCGGCTCGGAGCCCTGAGTCCTGGCCCGTCCAGATCACACGGGCATCAGGCTGGCAGCGACCGTCGCCCCGAGCTCCCAGCATGCCTCGGCGTCCACCGCGCCGACGATCGACAGTGGCTCACGCAGGCGCTTCCACTTCAGGGCGGTCGTGATGGCCTCGACCCCGCGGATCGCGCCGGTCGTGTCGCTGCCGCCGTGGACGTAGAGGCACAGGGGCGGCCGACGGCGGCCTCAAGCACGGGATAGTAGAACTGGTCGCAAAACTAACATCAACAAGGGTGCTCAATGGCAGGGCATGGCGGCGGGCATCTGCCCGGTGACGAAAGCTCCGGGAGAGACGCCCATCATGCGGCGGAACTCGGCGGTCATGTGGGACTGGTCGTAGTAACCTGCTTCGGCGGCGAGATGGATAAGGGACTGCTGGCTGACGCCCGCGAGCACATGTCGCGTCCGCGCGATGCGGGCCACCTGTTTGGGCGGAATGCCGACGGCGTCGGTGACGAGAGTGCGCAGGTGTCGCTCGCTGACGTTCAGGCGCCGGGCTGTCACCCGAACCCGCGGTCCAGAGCTGGTCAGGGAGGTCAGGGCGATGGTCGCGCTGCGCACGAGTTCATCACGAGCCAGGTCGTGACGCGACCGAGTCCGCACCTGGTCCGTCAGCGTGGCCGCAAGTAGTCCGACTACCGCAGTGAGATCTGGCCCGAGCTTGGACAGCTCATCGGCGAGCCGATCACCCGCCACACCCCACAGGTCCCTCAGCGGGACGACTCGGTTGACGAGTCCGCGCAGGGGAAATCCCAGCAGCGACTGAGCCCGGCCGGGCCGCATTCGCATCTTGACGCAGAACGGCACCCGGCTCACCTCGAAATATTCGGCGCGAGTACGAGGCCCCATGACCACGAGTTCAGTGCGATCGCCGGTCGTCCGTACGACCAGCGCCGTCGCGGCGTCCGGAGCCTCGGCGCGGACGTGGTGCGCCGGCGCGCCGCCGGACGCGGCGGCGCTCAGTTGCGAGATCCATGGCCGCAGCCCGACAGGCAGCGGAGTGACGCGTTCCCAGTCGTCATTCACCACCGGCCCCACGATAGATGCCTGTCCGTGGTAAGCGGCCGCGGTGGCAGCGCCGACAGGGCGTGCCGAGATTTCCTATCCACCGCGGTATGCCCGCTGGCACCGTTGCCCACATGATCCTTGTCACCGGTGCCACCGGCACCGTCGGTCGCGAAGTCGTCCGACTTCTGGTCGCCCGTGGCGCGGCGGTCCGGGCGATGACGCGCAACCCCGCGAACGTTCCCGCCTCGCTCGGTGTGGACATCGCGCGGGCCGACTTCGACGACTCCGCGTCGCTTCGCGCGGCGGTCGCCGGCGTCGAAAGCGTGTTCCTGCTGACCGCGCCAGCATCACCCTCGCCCCACCACGACGTGGCCCTGCTCGAAGCCGCCGTCGCGGCCGGCGTGCGCCGAGTGGTGAAACTCTCAGCCATCGGGACCGGCGAGACCGACGACCACAACAGGACAGTAGGCGCCTGGCACCAGCAGGCGGAGCGGGCTGTGCGCACCAGTGGCATCGCCTGGACGGTGCTGCGGCCGTCCGCTTTCGCGTCGAACACCCTGTACTGGGCCCCAGCGATCAGATCGGGAACCCCGGTGCGCAACCTGACGGGGAACGGCAGGCAGGGCGTCGTCGACCCGCGCGACGTGGCCGCGGTCGCCGTCGAAGCCCTGGTCTCCTGCGCGCACGCGGGTCAGACCTACACCCTGACAGGCCCGGACCTGCTGGCCGTGCCCGACCAGGCCGCCCAGCTCGAAAGGCTGCTCGGCAGCCCGGTCACCACTATCGACGTACCGCTCGACGTGGTACGCAACGAGATGGTCGCCTCCGGACTGGACAGCTCCGTCGTCGACGTCATCGTCACCGGTTCCGGGTGGGCACGGGCGGGACGCAACGCGGTCCTCACCGAGGACGTGCACCAGCTCCTCGGACGCCCCGCCACCAGCTTTGAGGCCTGGGCACTCGACCACCTCGACACCTTTACGCAACAATGATCAAAGTAATCCGGGAAGTCGGGGTCCTACCCGCGCGCGAGCGACGCGGCGACGGTGGCGCCCAGCTCGCAGCAGGCCTCGCGGGCGGCGGCGTCCGCCTCACCGACAACCGACATCACGGTGTTCTCACTACTGGCAACGTGCCGTCTCGAGTCGAATCGCCGGCCATGGGCAACCGTCGGCTCGCCACCGGTATCGCGCGCCCGGAGGGCCGAGCTGCCGGTAGTGCGACCAACGCAAGGACGGCGGCGAGACCGAGCACCCCGGCGAGGTCCGCGGGCACGGTGGGGGCCGCCGTCTCGGAGCTCGTCATGCTCGCTTCTCCAGCCGGGAGCCGGAGCGCAGCGCGATGCTCACAAGGTCGCTCGGGGCGTCCAGCTCGAAGCGGTGCCAACGACCGCGCGGAACGACGAATCCGGTCCCGGCGACCAGGGTGACCACGGCCGGCTCCTCATGCGCCTCGTCGGGTCGCAGGTGGAGGCGGGCCTGCCCGGACAGGACACAGACGGCCTCCGCGCGAACGCATCATCACGGCCGCGACGGTCATCCGGGAGACGCTCGCCGCCTGGCCCTGGATCGTCGAGGTGCTCATCCAGGACAACCAGACGGGCCGGGCGGCGCTGTGGATGGTGGAGATGGTGCTCGACGGAGCCATCGAATGCGGATGTACTCCGGAGCAGGCCGTGGACCTGTACCGAAGCATCTGGTACTACACGGCTGGCGAGATCCTGATTCGGGCCGGCCGTGTGCTCCAGCGGGCCGAGAACGACCGTCCGGCCCGGCGCGACGCCCTCCTGCACGCCGCCGACCCCACCGAACTCCCGCACCTCGCAGCCCTGGCGGGACGCTGGGCCAGCCTTGCCAGCCGGGACACCTACTCCCTCGGCCTGCGCAGCCTCATCGACGGATTTCTCCGCGCCCTGCCAGATCACGCCGGTCCCGACCGGGCGTAGTGACAGCACCTCGGCCGCCGCCGGATCGATCAACCGGGTCGCGTCCCACCAGGAGGCTTTCCGTGTCCGAGCCTATGGCGCATGTCCGAGCCCATGCCGCACAGTTCTCCCCGCCGTGCGACGCCGGTGGCGCCACCTCGTCCCGCGGCAGCAGGCACCAAGAGCCCACCGGCCGCCGCTCCTCGGGCCGGGTCATGCCCCCCTGTCTCAGGACCCGATCAGCCGACGTTCGCTCCCGGCGCCCTGGTCCGGCTCAGGCCCAGGCCGCGTGGCCTCCCGCGACGGCGTGCGGGAGCAGTCGTGGCAGGTGTCGGCGAAGACGTCGACGAACGGCCGGTTGTCCACCGTGCGCCAGACGACGGCCAGTTCGCTGGGCGGCAGTCCACTGACGGGCCGGCACACGACGTCGTCGCGGTGGTAGATCTCGGCGTTACCGGCCGCGAGCAAGGTGATCCCCAACCCGGAGGCGACCGCTTCGAACGCCTCCTCGGCGGTCTCCGCCTCCCCCGCGATGACGGCCGAGGACTGCCGGGCGCCCGCTCCGAGCCAGAAGTCCCGTTGGGCGCCGGCAGTCCGCGGCAGCGCGATGAAGGGCTCGTCGACCAGATCGACGAAGGGCACCGTTGCCAGGCCAGCCAGGCGGTGCCGGGGCTGAAGCGCGACCCAGACGTCCTCGCGTGCCACGACCCGCCAGGAGAGCGATCCTGTGTCAGGCACCGGCAGCCAGGCGATCGCGACGTCCACCTCGCCGCCCGCCAGGCCGACCGTGGGATCGGACCAGGAGACCTGGCGGAAGACCAGCTTCCAGCCGGGAAGCCGTTGGCGCATCCGCGTGGTGACGTCCGGGATGAGGCCGCGGCCGATCCGGGTCTGAAATCCCACCCGCACCGTCGCCCCGGCCTGGGCCGATGCCTCCGCCACGGCGAGCAGCGCCGCCTCCCAGTCCTCGGTGAGTCGCCTGGCCAGCGGCAGCAGGGCCTCGCCGGCCGGGGTCAGCCGGACCGTCCGCCGGTCCCGATCGAACAGGGCGGCCCCCAGCGACTGCTCCAGCTGACGGATCTGCTTGCTCACAGCGGGCTGCGAGATGAACAGCCGATGGCTCGCCGCCCGGGTGAAACTCTGTTCCTCAGCCACCGCGACGAAGTAGCGGAGGTCCCGTACATGTACATCCATAGCCACTGGTTATAACAACGGGTCTTGGACCAGCCCGGAGCAGTGCGGGCACGCTGGCCTCGCGGGCCTCCAACCGCCAGGAGCCAGTCTCGAGAATCACCGCCGCACCGGCGCCGCCACCCGACGGCCCGGCCCTGGCCTCCGGTCGGCACGACGACCGGCGGGCGAGGACCCGATAGAAGCTTCCGAAGGAGCGCAGGCGTGGAACTGGGTGTCAGTGGACTGAACGCCAAGGCGACGGTCGGCCCGGAGGCAACCGTGCGGCTGGCCCGCCTGGCCGAGGAGCTGGGATATCGCTCCTGGTGGGCCGGCGAGCATGTCGTCCTGCCCAGCCCGAGGGTGCCGCCCTCACCGATGGACGCGACAGACCCGGTCCTTGACCCATTGGTACATCTGACATTTGTGGCCGCCGCCGCCCGGCGGCTCGAGCTCGGCACCGGGATCATCATCCTTCCCCAGCGCAACCCGTTGGTCCTGGCCAAGCAGGTGGCGAGCCTGGACGTGCTGAGCGGAGGAAGGGTGCTGCTCGGCATCGGCGCCGGGTACCTGGAGCCGGAGATGACCGCCGTAGGGGTGCCAATGGCGGGGCGTGGCCGTCGAACGGACGAGTATCTGGACGCGATGACATCGCTCTGGCTCGATCCCAAGCCCTCCTACGACGGGCAGTACGTCTCGTTCGGGAACGTCGACGCGCACCCGCGGCCGGCGCGTCCGGGCGGCCCGCGAGTCGTGATCGGCGGCCACAGCCCGGCCGCCTACCGGCGCGCGGTCGCTCGTGGACACGGATGGTTCGGTAACGGCACAGCCGCCGACCTGCCCACCCACCTGTCCGGCCTCGCGGCGGCGGCGGCCGCGATCGAGAGACCGGCCCGTCTCGGCCCCCTGGAAATCATCTACATGCAGCTCAACCCGGTCGAGGTCACCGCCGACGAGGCTCGCCGGTACGCGGAACTCGGGGTCGACCGCCTCCTCGTGTATCCACTACCGATCGAGGCAGAGAGGGATGTCGCCGACTTTCTGGAACGGCACGCCGCCCTCCCCCGCTGACGGACGTGGGTTCGGAGGCGGTGGCCTGCCCAGATCACTCCACCATCGGGCTGCCCGCCACCGTGGCCCCGTCGCCTCGGACAGTGAGGACCAACGGCTGGTCACCGTCATCGCCTGGGCACGGGAACATCCGGATCACCACGTCGCTGTCGACATGCTGGCCGCGCGGGCGCTGATGAGCCGCGCAGGAAGCCGTCACGGCGAGCGGCTCACGCGCCTCGTCGGAGCAGGCCGCGGGGGATGCGGCGATCGGCTGGCCTCGCTGCCGCGGGGGTCAGTGCGTCCGCGACAGGGCTGGCGGGGACCGTTGCGGGTGCAGTGAGGAGTCGGGTGAGCACCGCGATCAGGATGACCAGGGCGAGGCCGAGCCAGAGTGCGCCGGCGGTGGCATGGGCATAGCGGGCCGGGTCGGGGTGCGCGCCGAGGAGGGCGAAGAAGACATCGCCGATGATGGCGAGGCCCGCCGTCCCGGCGAGCTGCTGGATCGTGTTGAGGGTGCCGGAGGCGATGCCGGCCTGGTCAGGACGCACGCCGGAGAGTACGGCGCCCAGGTAGGCGGTCAGGATCACAGAGTTTCCCGCGCCGACGAGGGCGAGCTCCAGGACGAGCCAGGCGACGCCAGTGTGCGCGCCCGCGATCGTCAGCGTGGCGGCCAGCGGCACGATACCGAGAGCGCTCAGCACGCAGCCGGCCCGAATCACAGTCGGCGCTCCGTAACGGATGACGAGGCGACGGCCGCCTAGCGCCGTCGTGATCGCCATCAGCGCGAACGGTCCGAGGCTCAGGCCCGCGCGAAGCGGGCTCAGTCCAAGCCCTGTTTGTAGCAGCAGACTGATCGTGAACAGGCTGCTGGTAAAGAAGGCCATGAACGCGACGGCAATCGCAAGGCCCGCCACGAACGCGCGGCTCCCGAAGAGCGACAGGTCGAGCAAGGGCGTACCGCCCCGATGAGCGAGTCGGGTCTCGTGACGCAACGTGAGTAGCAGCGTCGGCGCCGAGGCGACGAGCGTCGCCCAGACCCAGGGCTTCCCCTGGACGTCGCGGCCGACCACCGCGGGGACCAACGCGAGCGCGATCGCGCCCGACACGCCGACGGCCCCTAGGATGTCCAACGTGGGACGGCTTGCCGACCGGGTCGCCGGCAGCATCCGCCACGCGCACGCCAGGATGGCCAGTCCGACCGGCAGGTTCACAAGGAAGATGGCGCGCCAGCGCAGCCCCGCCACGTCGGCGTCGAGCAGCAGCCCACCCAGCGCCTGACCGGCCACACTGCTCAACGCGCCGGTGACGCCGAACCAGGCCAGCGCGCCCCCGCGTTCGGCCGCCGGGAACACTCTGGTGATCAGGGCGAGCACCTGGGGCACCATCAGCGCGGCCGCGAGCCCCTGCAGCAGCCGCGCGGCGACAAGCTGGCCCGGACTCTGCGCGAGCCCGCACAGCACCGATGTGGACGTGAAGGCGCTCATCCCCAGCAGGAACATCCGTCGGTGACCGGCCAGGTCCCCGAGCCGGCCACCGATGACCAGCCCCGTGGCGTACGCGAACGCGTAGCCGCCCGTCACCAGCTCGAGCGCGACCGGCCCGGCGCGCAGGTCGGTATGCAGCGACGGCAGCGCCACGTTCACCACATTGAAGTCGAAGCCGTACAGAAAGGTCGCGGCAAGGACCACGGGCAGCATGGCCCACCGTCCGGGGAGCAGATCATCCGACATGCGTCCGATCCTGCCAATGATTGGCATCACCAGTCAATGGTGATGCCAGTCGATGGCACGGCCACCCTTGGCTGGTACGGTGAGGTGTGGCTGAATCTGCCGCGCTGTTGCCGGCAGCGCTACGTAACCGGGGTAGCTATGCGCTGATCCGGCTGGCAGCCCTGGTGCGCCAGGACTGTGCCGAGCAACTCGCCCCGCTGGCGATCAGTCAGGCGCAGCATGGGATCCTTTGCTGCCTGGCCGAGTTCGGACCGTGCTTCCAGAAAAACGTCGCCGAGCGGCTCGGCCTGGACAGCGGCGACCTGGTCGCCCATCTCGACGGCCTCCAGGACGCGGGGTTCATCGGCCGGGAGCGCGACACCCGAGACCGCCGCCGGCAGGTCCTGACCATTACCGAGAGCGGGCGACAGGTCATGCGCCAGGCCGAGACAGAGCTCGACGAGTCCAGCCACGGCGTGCTCACGATCCTGAGCCCGGCCGAGCGCGCCGAGCTCCATCGCCTGGCGACGCGGGCGCTGCTCGCCAAGGCCCCCGCCGCCTGGGCCACCGAGCCGACCGAGCCAGCCTGACGCGGGCGCTGCAGAGTCCCCCGACCCGCCCCTGAACCATCCACGTGGCTGGCGACACCGAGGCCTGGGCATTCGGGCGCGCGTTTCTTGACCACCATCGTGCGCGGACCCGATCGAGTGGATTCCAGGTCGGGCGTCCATACAGAGGGACCACGGCACGCCAGTTTCCAGGTAGTGCCGGCGGGGCTGCGTGAATGTGCGTCAGCGTGCGAGAGGCTGGTAGTAGACTAGGCCTAGTCTAGTACTACAGTTGCAGTGATCCTCGTGTGGCTGTTGCTGCTATGGCGTGGCGCTGGGCGGCGCGGATTCGGGTTTGGTAGTGGTAGTAGCGGCCGAGTGCTTGGTGCCGGCGGCGCCATTCCGA
>NZ_JCBATA010000066.1:0-43823 GCF_059816245.1 Frankia sp. RB5 | reverse complement strand
CCCCCCCCCCCCCCCCCCCCCCCCCCCCCCCCCCCCCCCCCCCCCCCCCCCCCCCCCCCCCCCCCCCCCCCCCTTTTACACCCACACGCCGGCACACGCGATGTCAAGTTGTGACTGGCTTTTCAGACGTGTGCTCTACCGACCGCCCCCCGGGCGGCCGGCGCGCCGGCCGGCACGGCGCGCGTGACATCCGCCACGTCGCCGGCCGGCGCCGCCGCCATGCCCTCGGCCGCGAGCCCGGCGGACAAACCGGCCCGCACGCCCGCGGCACCCGCTGCCCGAACCTCGGGACGGGCGGCCGCCGCCGCCGCCGCCCGCGCCGCAGGGGGATCCGCCGCCCCCACCGCCTCCGCGGCGACGGTTCCCGAGCCCGCCGCGGTCCCCGAGCCGGCCGCGGTGGCCGAGCCGGCAGCCGCGGCCAGCACCCCTGCCACCACCGGTGGGCGCCGTCAGGCCGCCGCCACCACGGCGGCGAAGGGCAAGGCATCCGCGACCGAGGAGAACGAGAAAGTTACGGACAGCGACGCCGACACTGCCGCAGAGAAGTCGAACGCACCCGCTGCGTCACGAGGCCGCCAGAACACCGGCACCCGCGGGGGGGAACGTCCCGCAGGCGGTCGACGTGGACGCAAGTCAGTGCCAGCATGGGACGACATCGTCTTCGGCGCCCGACGGACCTAGAGCGGCCGGCGGGACCAGGACGAGTACAGTACGCGGCCCGAACAACGCCGCGGACGCCACGCCGCTCTGGATGCAATGACGCCACGAGAGCCGGCTGTGAGTAAACCGTCACATGGTCAGGTGGAACGTCTGACCGCCTAACACAGTTGGAGTAGATGTGACAGGGACTACCACGAAGCCGACGCTGACCAACCTCGATCGTTGCGACCGGTGCGGTGCCCAGGCATACGTGCGGGTGGTGCTGCCGGGCGGCGGAGATCTTCTGTTCTGCCGTCACCACGCCAAGTCGCACGACTCCAAGCTGCGCGAGATGGCGGTCGAGTACCACGACGAGACCGACAAGCTCAGCGTGTCCTGAACCTCGCGTTTCGATAGTCGGAGGGGCATGTCACCGAGGTGTGGCATGCCCCTTCCGCTCGCTGCCGGCGGACCTGCGCCGACCGACCCGCGCGCCGCGGCCCGCACCATCCACTGACGGGCCATCCCGGATCAGTGTGCTCGGCGCCAGTCCGGCGCCGTTGACCTCCATGGGCCTCACCAGGCCATACGGTGGGATCCGTGGCCACCGCGGGGAACGACGTGTCCACTCCCGTGGCACGCGGGCCGGCGCGAGGCCGGTCGGCTCGACTACTACGACGAGTCGTGGTCGGCGCGGTGCCGGGCCTGCGGTCGCGACTGCGGCGCCGCAGGGTGACGGCCAAGGCCAGGGTGCGCCACAGCGCCGTGTTCCGCCGCCTCGACCGTGAGCAGCGCCGGGTGCCTCGCGCGCCGCTGCGGCTGGTTCGCCGGACCGTCGCCAACGCCTGGCGGCATCGGGTCCTGGGCCTCGCCGCCGAGGCCGGGTTCTGGCAGCTGCTGTCGCTGCCGCCGCTGCTGTTGTCGCTGCTCGGCGCGCTCGGCTATGTCGCCGAGTCGATCGGGCACAACGCGCTCGGCACCATCCGCAACAGCATTCTGCGCGGTGCCGGCGACCTGCTCACCGAATCGGTGGTGGACGACGCGGTCCGGCCTACCGTCGACGAGATCCTCTCCCGGGGGCGCCCGGACGTCATCTCCATCGGTTTCGTGCTGTCCCTGTGGACCGGCTCGACGGCGATGGCGACGTTCGTCAACACCATCACGATCGCGTACGGCCAGCGTGATCTCCGCTCGGCGGTGCGCAGCCGGCTCCTCGCCCTCGGTCTGTTCCTGGCGCAGCTGACCAGCGGAGTGATCATTCTGCCGGCACTCGTCCTGGGCCCCGGCGTCATCTCGCGGATCCTCGACGCGGACCGGCACCCGTCCGTGGACCGGCTCCTGACCTCGTTGTTCTGGCCAGTGGTCGGCGCGGTCGCGCTGACGATGCTGACGTCGCTATACCACCTGTCGCTGCCGGTGCGCCGACCGTGGTGGCGGGCGTTGCCCGGGGCGACGCTCGCGCTGGTGTGCTGGCTGGTCGGCAGCTACGTCCTGCGCCTCTACCTGGAGTTCGTGTTCAGTCACGAGCTGGTCTACGGCTCGCTGGGCTCCCCCGTGGCGGCGCTGCTGTTCTTCTACATAACGGCGCTCGCGGTGCTGCTCGGCGCCGAGCTCAACGCCGCTCTCGACGAACGGTCCCGATCCGTCATGGTCGAGGACGCGCCCGAGCCACCAGGGCCACCGGAGCCACCAGGGCCACCGGAGCCGGCGGGATCCGACGGCCGGCCTCCCCGCGGGCACGAGCCCTGAGCGGAACTCCCCGGACCGCGAACGGCCCGCGCGGACCCGGTCAGTAGGTGCAGGAGCCGCTCGTCGACGGGGCCGGCGCGGCCGTGGTCGCCGCAGGCGCGGCGACTGGCCGGGTCCATGCCACGGGGATGCCGACACCGCCGGTGCCGCCCGGCCCGGCGGGTGTCGCGGGAACCGCCGCAAGCGCCCCCGCGGCGCCCGTCGTCTGGCTCACCCGACCGCCGAAGGGTTTCAGGAAGGCACCGAGCTGGGCGGGATCAAGGACCAGGACGCTCTGCCCGGCCCGAGTGCCCCCGGTGGCGGGAACGGTCGCGAAGGTGACCCCGCCCGAGCCGATCGCCTGCATGCGCACCGCGAGCAGCCGCAGGTCGGCGAGGGAGGTCTGGTCGTCCAGGGTGAGTGCGGAGGTGGCGGCGTCGACCACGTTGATCAGCTTGGCGGGGTTGAGCAGGGTGTCGGTCGCGGAGATGCGCCGGAACACGACGCCGAGGAACTGCTGCTGACGGCGGATCCGGTCGATGTCACTCTCCGGAAGTCCGTACCGCTGGCGCACGAACGCCAGCGCCTGCGCGCCGTTCAGCCGGTTCTCGCCCACCTGGCCGGAGAATCCGGAGAAGTGGTCATGCAGGTTGTCGAAGCCGCGGGCCCTGAGCTCGGGCGGCAGCTCCCTGATGCAGACCGTGACGCCGCCCAGCGCGTCCGTCATGCCCTGGAAGCCGACGAAGTCGATCTGCACGTAGTGGTCGACCCTGATCCCGGTCAGTCCCTCGATCGTGGACACGAGCAGGGACGGCCCGCCATAGGAGTAGGCCGCGTTCAGCTTCGACCGCTGCGCGGCGTGCTGGGTGCCGCGGGAGTCCGTGTAGGCCGGGATGCGCACCCACAGGTCCCGGGGAAACGAGATCAGGGTCGTCGAGCCGCTGGCGTCGAGGTGGGCGAGGATCGTCGTGTCCGAGCGCTGGCCCTCGGCCGCGCCGAACGCACCGTTCGTGCCGGCCCGGGAGTCCGAGCCGACGAGCAGGATGTTCTGGGTGCCGCCGCCGGCCTTCGCCGGCCGGTCCACGCCCGCGGAGAAGGTCAGTGGCACGTGCCGGACCCGCCCGTCGTAGTGGCGCAGCACCGCCCAGCCGGTCGTCGCGAGGATCAGCACGACGGCGGCCAGCACGGCGGCGACGGCGGTGAGGCCCCGGCGGACGCCGCCCCGGCGCGGCGCGGCGGGCTCGTCGGCCTCGGGCAGGTCGAGCCGGGTCGGCGGGATGCCCGCCCCGCCGCGGCGCCCCGCCCCCTCCCCCCGCGCGCGGGGATCGGCATAGGGGTCGCCCGCGTACCGGCCGTCGCCATGCCGGCCGTCGCCATTGCGGTCGTCGCCATTGCGGTCGTTGCCATTGCGGTCGTCGGGGGGAGGTGCGTACCGGTCGTCCGCCGGCGGACCGTAGGGGGTGGGCCGGCCCCGCGGGGCGTCCGCGGCGGCTGGGCCGCGGGCCCGGCGGGCTCCCGGGTCGCGGCGCTGCCACTGGCCGGCCGGCCACTGGTCGCCCGCGGACCCGCGGCGTGGATCTCGCCGGGCGCCACCACCGGGCTCTCCACGGTCCGCCCCGGGCGGGCCGTACCGCTCCGGCCGATCCGGAGGCCAGGTCATGGCAGCCTCCCCTCCCTCCACCGGGACGGGATCATCCGTTCCGGTGGCGCCGTCCTGTCGCGGGCACACCGTCCATGGCGAGCCGTCCCGCCGGCGCCGAGGGCCGGGTCACGGCCACACCGCGGCCCGGGACCGGCCCCGCTCGCCGCGGCGCCGGGCCTGGTCCTCGCCGCCACCGCGATCGTTCCCGCCGAGCAGTTCCGGCCAGCGGAGCCGTTCCGGTCAACGGACGAACGGAACAGTCCTGGACAGCCTCTCATCCCAGGCCACTTCGACACGCCGTAGATGCGTCCGGTCTGTGTCGGATGGCCGACGATGCCGGGCACGCGCGGCCGGGCGCCGGCGCCGTCGACGCGAAGCCCGACGGATGGTGACGTTCACGACATCACCGTTCGCACCCAGGGTCCCCGGTTCGGGTATCCCTCGCCGAGGTTCTGGCCGCGGACGATCCGGCGAGCCGGGCCGCCGGGGGCGTCCGCCGCGCGGAAAACCGTACTGCCGACAGTGCAGGAGTCAGCGCCCGGACCGAACCGACGGCGAGACGCGTCCTGAGGACCCCCGTCCACCACCTCACCTCGGCACGCCCGTCAACAGGCCACGACACGAGGTCACGAAACCGGCGTTATCACACTGTCGATACCACCGATCGCGCGTCGTCGTTAACGGATTCGCCGGGATGCGGCCCGAGCCGGACACGAGGCATCGTCGTGGCGCCCGCCGCGCGGAATATTCGCCGGCACGATCGCCGAGATGTCCGCCGATCGTGCCGGCGGACACCAGCCCGGGGACGCACTACCCGTCGAAGCCCGGCCGCCCTACCGTTAACGGTATGAGTGCCCACCCCGACCAAAGCACACCTGAGCCGGCCGCCCCGGGGGCGCCCGAGGGAGCCTCGGCGCAGCGTGACCAGAACGCCGCCGCAGTCGGCGAGGCGGACCTTGTCCGCACCCGCACCGATGTACCCGCCGGCGTCCGTGATTCCGGTGGCACCGAGGTTGATTCGTCTCCCGGGGACGGTGGTACCTCGGCCGGGGACGGGCCCGAACCCGCGGCGACTTCCGCCCGCGAACCCGGCCAGGCCAACCACGATGAGGAACCGCATGCCGCGTTTCGGCGATTTATGGCCACCGGCTGGGCGCCGATTGACGACGCTCTGCCATCCCGCGATGACTGTGCCCCCTACGCGGCGAAACGCCGGGCCTTGTTGGGATCGCGGTTCCCGACGGACGCCCTGGTAGTGCCGAGCGGGGCTCTGCGGGTCCGGGCAAACGACACGGATTATCCGTTCCGTCCGGGAAGTGACTTCTTCTGGTTGACAGGTTGTCATGAACCCGACGCCGTGCTGGTTCTGCTACCGAACGCGGCCGGGGAGCACCCGGCGACCCTCTATGTCCCCGGCCGCTCGGACCGATCCAGCTCGGCGTTCTACGCCGATCGGCGATACGGGGAACTGTGGGTGGGTCCCCGTCCCGGCGTCCCTGAGACGCAGGCCGCCCTGGAGATCGAGTGCCGGCCCCTGACCGAGCTTCCCGAGATGCTGGCCCGGCTGGCACCGGGAAACACCAGGGTGCTGCGCGGAATCGACCCGCTGGTGGACCGATCGGTGCTGCGGTGGACGGCCGGCCGGTCCGGCGACGACCGGGATCAGCAGCTTGCCCAGACGCTTTCCGAGCTGCGCCTGGTCAAGGATGACTTCGAGATCGCCCGCCTGGACGAGGCGGCCGCGGCCACGGCCCGCGGCTTCACCGAGTGCGTGGCAGAAATCGGCCACGCGATCGGGCTGCCCAACGGTGAACGCTGGTTGGAGGGCACCTTCTGGCGGCGGGCCAGGGTGGACGGCAACGACGTCGGATACGGCTCCATCGTCGCCTGCGGACACCACGCCACGACCCTGCACTGGGTGCGCGACGACGGCCCGGTGCGCCCCGGTGAGCTGGCCCTGCTCGACATGGGCGTGGAGGGAAGGTCGCTGTATACGGCGGACGTCACTCGCACGCTACCGATCACCGGCCGGTTCACGGACCTGCAGCGACAGGTCTACGACGTCGTACTGCGGGCGCAGCAGGCGGGCATCGAGGCGGTGCGCCCGGGGGCGTCGTTCCTGGACCCGCACCGTGCCGCGATGCGGGTCATCGCCACCGCGCTCGATGACTGGGGCCTGCTCGCGAACGGCGCGCAGGCCTCGTTGTCCGAGGATCCCCACGCCCCGGGCGCCGGGCTGCACCGGCGATACACCCTGCATTCCACGTCGCACATGCTCGGCCTGGACGTTCACGACTGTGCGCAGGCCCGCGACACGGCCTACCGGGACGCGGCGCTCGAGCCCGGGATGGTGCTGACCGTGGAACCGGGTTTGTACTTCCAGCCCGACGACCTCACCGTTCCCCCGGAGCTGCGGGGCATCGGCGTCCGGATAGAAGACGACATCCTGGTCACCAGGGACGGATGGCGGAACATGTCCGCCGCGCTTCCCC
Source organism: Frankia sp. RB5 (assembly GCF_059816245.1). Taxonomy (NCBI): domain Bacteria; kingdom Bacillati; phylum Actinomycetota; class Actinomycetes; order Frankiales; family Frankiaceae; genus Frankia; species Frankia sp. RB5. The sequence continues at coordinate 37,322 of NZ_JCBATA010000066.1, read as the reverse complement.
GAAGCCCGGAAGACGTCGAAAACTGGATGGGCAGACATCCGTCGAACTGACGGAACGCACAGAGTCGGCGACAGCCCGCTTCGGCGTGGGTGTCAATCGTTCCTGCCACACCGGCCTGGCCGGTGTGGCAGGAACCCAACCTGGCAAAACCTGATCAGCAGGTCCTCGGGCCGGTGGGCGCGCGACCCGCGGCCGAATACCGCGGGTGCGCCAGGTACTACGGGGTCCACTGCTTCGAGCCTCGACCCGGAAAAATCGTCAAGGCCAGGATCAGTGGGCCTTGTCGTACGCCTCGACGATGTTGGAGGCGATACGGCCACGGTCACTCACCGTGTATCCGTTGCTGCGCGCCCACTCACGAATGTCGGCGGTGCGGTCGGTTCCGCCGGTACGCCGCGAAGCGGCACGCACGCCACGCCGGCCGCCGGCCGCGCGGCCGCCGGAACGCCGGGCCGCGGTCACGAACGGCGCCAGCGACTCACGCAACTTCGTGGCGTTCTTCTCCGACAGGTCGATCTCATACTGCGCACCGTCGAGTCCGAAGCGGACAGTCTCGTCGGCCTCTTCTCCACTGAGATCGTCAATCAACGAGACGATGGTCTTCTGGGCCATGCCACTCTCCTTCAGGTCAGCGGACCGCAGAACTCACGCGTCTAGTATTACCACGAGAACACCGGGAACTGTCACGCCTGGGTTCGACAGACTCGCGGACTAGGGCCGCCGAACACCAAGACAGCGGTCTAGGCGCGCCGGTCACCTGACGGAGTGCGGAACCCAAAGACGGCGTCCAAGCCCGGCATGATAGGAGGCGATCATGTTCTGCGAATCACACCTTCCCCGCCGAAACGCCGACCGCAAGCGGACAGTTGGGCCGCCGTCGGCCGGCCGGCGGCCATGCCCGCTGACCTTGGGACACCGATCGTGTTCGTCTACCGACTCCACGGGCCATTGCCCGGCAATCGGCCGCCATCAGCCGACCGGTGCTTTGGGACGCGGTCGCCGCGAGCGGAACCGACCGGTACGAATGCCAAAGGGGATCGTGGCGGCGGATGAGTACGCCTGATTCCGGCGCCGGCCCTAAGCCTCGGCGCACGGACGAGTACCCACGGACGTGGGTGGTGGACGGTGCCAACGTGATTGGCGCCAAGGCGGACGGCTGGTGGCGTGACCGGCCGGCCGCCGCCCGGCGCCTGGTGACCGCAATAGCGGCATGGCTCGCCGGCTCCGCCGGGGGCACCCGGCCACCGGAGCCAGCCGAACGGCCGGCCCATGTCGTCGTCGTTCTGGAGGGAGCGGCGCGGGCCGGAGTCCCCGAGGGGATCGTCGAGGCACCCCCGGCACCGATCACGGCCGGAGAACCGGAAACCGCCGCCGGGAATCGCGGCGGTGCGGCCATCCCCACGCTCACCGTCTCCCATGCCACCGGGCACGGTGACGACGCCATCGTCGCGGCCGCCGGGGCGGCCGGGCCCCGCCCGCTCGTCATCACCTCGGACCGGGACCTCGTGCGCCGGGTGCGTGCGGTGGGCGCCGACACGCGCGGGGCGCGCTGGCTGTGGGACCACGTCGGGCGCTGAGCCACGCCGCGTGTCCCCGAGCGGCAGCCGGCGGCGCCCGCGGGCCAGCGAGGTCCCATCGGGTCTCCCTGCCCCTCTGGCGGCCCGCCGAACGAAGGCCAGGGAAAAACATCTCGGCATCGGCTCTCCGCCCGCTCCATGGCCCCCTGGGCCGCTTGGCGGGCCTAACCCGGGCGCGGCAACCAGGGACACCGAACCCGGGTGGTGCCGTGGACGGATGAGGACGCGCCGCTTTCGGCGACGTGGGGGCCTTCGTCAGGCTCCGCTCACCCGCGCGGTCGGACCGTCAGAATCAGGGGAACGGCGCCACGCCCCAGGACCGGCCGGCCGGCGCGCATCCGGCACCGTCCCGACCGCGGCCTGGCGACCACTGCTCCCGCCCGGACCAGCGAGCGCCGCGACGCCGCCGGGCAGGGCGTCAGACGGCGACGGACACCGGCCGCCGCGGGGGCGGGCCGGCGGCCAGGCGGGCGGCGTACCGGCCCTGGGCGACGCTGACCTCAAGGGGAATGCCGAAACAGTCCGACAGCCGGGGCGCGGTGAGCACCTCCGCGACCGGCCCGGCCGCCCGCACCTGACCGCCGCGCACCAGCAGGGCGTGGGTGACGCCGACCGGAATCTCCTCGACGTGATGGCTGACGAGAACGGTGACAGGCGCCGCCGGATCGGCCGCGAACCGGGTCAGCCGGCGCAGCAGCGCCTCCCTGGCGCCGAGGTCGAGGCCGGAGGCGGGCTCGTCGAGCAGGAGCAGCTCGGGGTCGGTCATCAGCGACCGCGCGATGAGCACCCGCTTGCGCTCGCCCTCCGACAGGGTGCCGAAGCGCCGGTCGCTCAGTTCGCGGCAGCCGAACTGCGTGAGCAGGGTGGCGGCGCGGGCGAGGTCGACCTCGTCGTACGGCTCGTCGCCGCGGCCGATCACCGACCAGCCCGCGGTGACCACCGCGTCGAGCACCCGCTCGTCCGGCGGCGGCGTCTCCACCAGCGCGGGACTGACGACGCCGACGCGGTAGCGCAGATCGAGGATGTTCACCGTGCCGAGCCGCTGGCCGAACAGATCGACCGCGCCGGAGGTGGGGAACAGCCGCCCCGAGGCGACCTGCAGGAGGGTCGTCTTGCCGGCGCCGTTCGGGCCGAGCACGACCCACCGCTGACCGGGCGACACCTCCCAGGTCACGTCCTGGATCAGGAACGATCCGTCCCGCACGACATTGACGCTGTCGAGGCGCAGCACCGCGTCCGGCATGCCGCCACGTTACGCGACCCGCACCCCGTTGGCGGCGTCAGGTCGCCGCCAACCGGGCCACATCGGCGCCACCGGGGCCCGACCGGGGGATGCCGGCCGGACCCTGGCGCGCGGCCCGGGTGCGCCCGGCCTCATTCCCCGGCGGGCGCGGGCGGCGCGGTGAGCTCGACCTCCGCCCAGACGACCTTTCCGTCGACGACAGGCCGGATGCCGTGCCGCGCGGCGAGCTGGGACACCAGGTCCAGGCCGCGGCCCGCCTCGTCGTCCGCGGCGGCGTGCCGGCGCCGGGGCAGCCGGCCGCCACCGTCGGCGACCTCGACGACGGCCCGTGTCCCGAGGCGACGCAACCGCACCGACAGCGGCGGCCGGCCATGCCGCACGGCGTTGCTGGTCAGCTCCGACAGCACGAGGACGATCGTGTCGACGATCTCCGCGGGCAGTCCGGCGTTCTCCAGCGCCAGCCGGCCCTGCGCCCGCACGGCCCGCAGGCTGGCCGCTCCCTCGACGGCGACGTCGAGCAGGACGGGGCCGGCCATCGACTCGTCGGGCAGACGGGCGAACAGCAGCGCGACGGCGTCGTCGTCGGCCGCCGGGTCGCCGCCCCGCCCCAGGCCCGCGCAGGCCGCGGTGACCAGCGCGTCGAGGCTGCCGCCCCGCCCGTCGCCGCCCCGCCCGTCGCCCGCACGGGCGAGGGCCGCCGCGAGGTCGGAGACGCCGGCGTCGGAGTCCCGGCCGCCGGCACGGACCAGGCCGTCGGTGAACAGCGCGATGAGATAGCCCGGTCCCAGCCGGACCGTGTACTCGGTGGCGGCGCCGGGGGCCGCCACATCCGCGCCGGCCGCCCCCAGCGGCGCGCCGACCGCCATGTACAGCCGCGACACCAGCCCGTCGGGGGCGACGACCACGGGCGGCGGATGTCCGGCGCTGGCGAGCGTCAGCACCCCGGTGTCGAGTTCGGCGATCGCGTAGATGCAGGTCGCGCCCTGCTCGCCGGGCAGGTCGGCGACGACGCTGTCGAGCAGCGCCAGCACGTCGCCCGGCGGGAGGTCGAGGCGGGCACAGGCCCGGGCCGCCGCCCGCAGCTGCGCCATCGCGGCCGTCGCGGCCACTCCCCCGCCACCGGCCTCCCCGATCACCAGGGCGACCCGGCCGGCACCGAGGTCGATGAGGTCGGACCACTCGCCCCCCGCCGCCCCGGCGCCGCCCGCCGGCAGGTAGCGGGCCGCGACCTGCAGGCCGGCGGGCACGGCGGCCCGCGCGCCGCGCAGCGTCTCGTGCAGTCCGGCGGCCTCGCCGCGGACGGATCGGTCCTGGTCGAGCCGGGCCAGGGCGGTGCCGGCGCGCGCCGCGAGCTCGGTGAGGAAGGCGACGTCGTCGGCACCGAACGGGGCCCGGTCCCCGGTCAGGGTCAGGCTGACGACGGCGGCGACGCCGCCCGGGCCCGGCACGGGCAGCACGGCGGTCGTGTGCGCGTCGACCTGGCGCAGCCACCGGGCCACGTCGGCCGGTGGGTCCCAGCCGCCCGCGGCGTGGATCAGTATCCGGCCGACGCCGTCGACCGCCACCTGTCGGAACGGGTTGGCCGGCGCGGCGAGTGCCGCGGCCCAGGCGGCCGCCGGCGGCGCGCTCACCCCCGCTTCCCGCACCGCGCCCGCCCGCGGCGCGTCGGCCACGGCGAAGGGCACGAGGTGCGGCGCGAACCGCCCGTCACCGCTCCCGGCCGGCTCGGCCGCCGGCTGTGCGGGCGGCTCGGTGCCGGCAACCGCGTCAGGTCGCGCGCCCCCGTCGGAGCCGGTGGAGCCGTCGGAGCCGGCGCCCACCTCGGACCCGGCGCCCGCGTCGGCCTGGGCACGGACGCCCGCGCCGCCGCCGGGGCCTCCCCCGCCATCCGTGTTCGCAATGTCACCGTCGGCGATAACACTGGTCTCGGGGCTGACTGCGGCGCCCATCGCGGACAGGGCGGCCGGCGCCGGCACCGCGCCGGGGACGATCGCCGGCGCCCCGGGCGCGCCGGACGGTTCGACGACGAGGTGCAGCGCGCACACATCCGCGACCTCATCGGCGAGCAGACTCACGAAGGCTCGCAGTGCCTGGTGGGGATCGCCGGCGGCCGTGACGGTCGCGGTGGCCCGGGTGAGCAGGTCCAGCCGGGCGTCGGCCCGCTCGCGGGCCACCCGCTGCGCGCGCGCCGCGTTCAGCGCGTCCTCGCCCTCGGCGAGGTCGGCGAGCAGGCGCTCGTGGTCGGTGGCGCGCCCGATCGCGCGGGCGGCCGCCGCGGCGAGGCCGGCCAGGTGGGCGCGCTCCGCGGCGTCGAAGGCACGCGACGCCGGGAAGCCGAAGGTCACCACTCCGAACGGGGAGCCGTCCGCGCCGACGAGGGGCAGCAGCGCCCACGCCTGCTCGCCGGCCGCCGCGACCGTGTCCGCGAGGCCGGTGATCGGCCAGCGGGTGAGCAGCTCCTCCCGGTCGGCCAGAAACAGCGCCCGCCCGCCCCGGACAACCTCGGCGACCGGGTGCACGGCGCCGAGGGCGACGTCCGGCCAGGACGCCGGCCGGCCCGCGCCCGTGCTCGCGCCTTGCGGCACGCGCACGAACCGCAGCTCGTCGCGGTCCGGGTCGACCAGCGCGACGCCCCGCGACAGCGCCCGGGCCGCCTGACCGCCGGTCCCGAGCAGCGCGACGACGACCTCGTCGACCGTGCCCGCGGCGGCCAGCGCGGCCGAGAAGCGACCGCTGGACTCCACCCGGCCGTCCGCCGCCTGGGCCTGGGCCCTGGCCTCCTCGGCGCGCCGCCCGGCGGCGGCCGCCTGCTCGACGACGGCGTCGACCCGCCGCGTGGCCTGCTCGAGCTGCTCGGCGGACTCCTCGGCCTGCCGCCGCGCCGCCTCGACCTGACGCTCGGCCGCCTCCGCGCGATCGTCCGTCTCCTGCGCCCGCGCGTCCGCGGCCTCGGCCCGGTCGACGGCCGCCTGGGCGCGCAGGTCGGCGACCTCCGCCCGCCGCTCGGCGGCCCGGATCCGCCCTTCGGCCGCCTCGACGTCCTCCGTCGCCGATCCGGCGCGCCGCTCGGCGTCCTCGATTCGCGCCTCGGCGGCGCCCGCCCGCGCCTCGGCCGCCTCGATCAACCGCTCCGCGGTACCCGCCCGTTGCTCCGCCGCCCCGATCAACTGCTCGGCGGTACCGGCTCGCTGCTCGGCTGCCTCGACCTGCTGCCCGAGCGCCTCGACCAACTGCTCGGCGGTACCGGCTCGCTGCTCGGCTGCCTCGACCTGCTGCCCGAGGGCCTCGACCAGCCGCTGCGCCGCCTGGGCCCGCTGCTCGACCGCCTCGGCCTGCTGCCCGACCGCCTCGGCCTGCTGCTCCGCCGCCCGCACCCGCTGCTCCGCCGCGTCGCGGCGTTCCTCGGCCGTCCGCGCCCGCGCCTCGGCAGCGTCCGCACGCTGCTCGGCCGTCTCGGCGCGCTGGCCGGAGGCCTGGACCTGCTGCTCCGTCGCGAGCGCCCGCGCCTCGGCGGCGTCCGCGCGGCCGGTCGCCTCGGCCCGGGCGGCGTCGGCGCCGCGCTGTGCGGTGAGATCGCGGACGACGCCCAGCCACTCCGGCGGCCGTCCGTCGCCGGCGCGCGGCGCGTCCCCGCCGGCACCTGCCCCGGTCGCGGCGGGCACGGGCAGCACCCGCGCGGCGACGATCCGCGGGCCGGTCCCGCCGCCGGCCGTGGGCTCAGCGAGCCGAAACTCGGCCTCGAACACCTCGCCGCGTTCCAGCGCCCCGTGCCAGGCCCGGGCGACCCGATCCCGGTCGTCGGGATGTACGCCCGCCAACCAGCCGCTGCCGGTCAGGTCCGCCGGGCGCTGGCCGGTCACCGCCCGCCAGCCAGGCAGGTCGACGTCGAGCCCGCCGTCGGCGCCGGCGTGGAAGACGTCGGTGCCGCCGGCGTCCACGAGCGCGCGGTAGCGGGCCTCGACCCGCACCCGCTCCCGCTCGGCGGCCTGCATCCCGGTGACGTCCAGTGCGACGAAGGCGACGCCCACCGGGCCGAGCTGCGGCTCGCTCACCGGGAACCAGCTGGCCAGCCAGGTGCGCGCGGGCGCGCCGACGGCGCCGGCGACCCCCACCTCCAGGTCGACGACCGGCTCGCCGGTGAGCAGGACCCGGCCGAGCAGGTTGTCGAGCTCCTGGCCGGTGTCACCGAGCACCTCGCTCACCGTCCGGCCGAGATGGTCGCGGGCGGGGCGGCGGTCCAGCCGGGCCAGCGTCTCGTTGACCCGGAGGAACCGGCCGGCGCGGTCGAGCAGCGCGAGGCCGACCGGCGCGCGGGCGAACAGCGCGTCGAGCATCGCGTACGCCGCGGCCGCCGGATCGACCCCGGTGGCGCCGCTCGCCGCCGCGCTGCCCCGGCCCACGCCGGGCTGGCCAGGGCCGGTCGGGCGCTCCGCCGACGCGCGCCGCGGGCCGGTGCCGTCGATGACGTCGCGCACCCCCTCCGCGGGTCCCAGCGGCTCACTACGCGGCACCATCGGCCAGCCGGCGGGCAGCACCGGCACGTCCCGCCCGGCGCCCCGCTCCGACTCCGGGCCCGTCGCGGCTGCCGCCGTGATGGCGGCGGACGCCACCTCGGCGTCGGAGACCGCGCCCGGCGCCGTCGGCAGCCCCACGGGGCCGGACATCGGCACCAGCGCCGCCCTGCCGGGTGCCCCCGCACCGGGCACACCCATGGCCCGGACGGGCCCCACGTGATCCAACTGGGGCCCCCCGAAATCGCTGGACGCAGGCCGGGCGGGGGGCTGCTCGGAGTACGGCGACGTCATGGGAGACGATTGTGGCCGGTGTGACCATGTTGTGCCGAACCGCCCCGCGCCGCCGCCATGTCGGTGCCTGGCAGGACGGGAGCCCAGAACCGCCGCGGACCGGCGTCCGCGCGGGGCGTGGACCGGCCGGCCATCACCTCCGCGGACAGGACGGTGACACGCCCGGTCGAGACCACCACCGGGTCAAGAGTGAGATGAACCACCTCGGGGAGGTCGTCGGCCAGCCGGCCGAGGCGCAACAACAGGTCCTCGAGCGCCGCCACGTCGACCGGGCTCGACCCGTGATAGCCCAGCAGCAGCGGCGCCGCCCGCACCGAGCGCACCAGCCGGGCCGCGTCGACGTCGGTGAGCGGCAGGATGTGGTGGACCCGGTCCCCCAGCAGCTCGGTCGCCGGGCCGGACAGGCCGAAAGACACCAGCGGGCCGTACTGCGGATGCTCCTCCGAGCCGACGACCACGGACACGCCGACCGGCGCCATCCGCTGCACGGCGATCGGCAGATCCGGCCCGAGCTGCTCGCGCAGCGACGTCCAGGCGGCGCGCACCGCCGCCGCGTCGGGCAGGTCGAGCCGCTGGCCTCGCAGGTCCGGCCGGTGCCGGTAGGGCCGGGCCCGGGCCTTGAGCGCGACCGGATAGCCGAGCCCGTCGGCCACCTCGACGGCGCGGCTCGCCGAGGTCACGACCGGGGCCGGCTGCACGGTGATGCCGTAGCAGTCCAGCAGCGCCGCGGCCTGCTCGTCGGGCAGCCGCCCGGACTGGCCGGTGACGAGGGCGCGGGCGTCGCCGCCGCGGACGATGAACGGCGGCACGGTGCCGGACGGCTGGGCTCGCCACTGCGCGTAGCCGACCGCCCGGCGCAGCGCGGACACCGCCGCCTCCGGCGACGGGTAGGCCGGGACGCCGGTCAGCTCGGGCGGCAACGCGACGCCCTGCAGGGCGAGCAGCAGCGGCACCGTGATCCGCTGGGCCGCCTCGGCGACGGCGGCCGACACCGGCAGGGGCGTGGCGGTCGGCAGCCGGACCAACGTGACGATCACCGCGTCCGCCCGGCGCGCCGCCGCCAGCACGGCGGCGGTGAACGCCGCGGGATCGCCGCCGCCGGGCAGCAGCACCTCCTCGGCGACGAGCCCGGCGGCGTCCGCGGCGTGCGCGGTGAGCCGGACCAGCGCCCGCGAGTCGCCGACGACCGCGACCCGGCCACCTGTCGGCGGCGGCTGGGAGGTGAGCAGCAGCGCCACGTCGAACGCCTGGGAGATGCGGTCCACCCCGATCACCCCGGCCTGGCGCAACAGCGCGTCGTCGAGGGCCGAGCGTCCGGAGTAGACCGTCACGACCGGCTTGCGGCGGCCGAGCTGGCGGGCGAGCCGGGCGAACTTGCGCGGATTGCCGAACGTCTCCAGATGCATGATCACCGCGTCGGTGTCGGCGTCCTGCTCCCAGTACTGGAGCAGGTCGTTGCCGCTCACGTCGGCGCGGTCCCCGGCGGAGACGAACACCGACAGCCCCACCCCGCGCGCGGCGGCGGCCTCCAGAATCGCGCCGCCGAACGGTCCGGACTGCGAGTAGCAGCCGATCCGCCCGGCCGGCGGCATCCACGGCACCATGGAGGCGTTGAGCCCCACCGCCGGGTTCTGCAGGCCCATGCTCGCCGGGCCGACGACCCGCATGCCGTCGGCCCGGGCCTCGGCGGCCAGGGCGTCGTCGGCGGCGTCGTCGCGCTGGTCGGTGAGCACGACCAGACCCCAAACCCCGGCCCGCCCGCACGCGGCGACGACGGCCGGCACCCGCGCCGGCGGCACGCACACCACGGCGAGGTCCACCGGCCGGGGCACCTCCTCGATGCCGGCGTACGCGCGGATGGAGGCCACCGCGGTGCCCGCCGCGGCCGCCCCCGGGTTGACCGGGTACACCGGGCCGTCGAAGCCACCGGCGAGCAGGTGGCGCAGCACCGCGTTGCCGACCGAGTCGGCGCGGCGGCCGGCGCCGATGACGGCGATCGCCCGCGGGTGCAGCAGCCGGCCGATCGAGGCGGCCTCGGCGCGGTGCTCGCGGGCTCGCATCACCTCGACCGAGCGCTCCGTGGGCGTGATCGCGAACGACAGCCGCACGGCGCCGGAGTCCCAGGCCCGCGACACGGTGTAGCCGGCCTCGAGGAAGACCCGGATCATCTGGCGGTTCTCACCGAGGACGTCCGCGTCGAAGCGTCGGATCCCGCGGTCCCAGGCGGCGGCGGCCAGATGCTCGAGCAGGATCGAGCCGAGCCCGCGACCCTGCTGGGCGTCCTCCACCAGGAAGGCGACCTCGGCCTGGGTCGGCAGCGCCGTATCCTCCACCGCTGTGCTGCCCTCCCAGTGCGCCACCGCGACCAGGTCGTCGCCGATCATCGCGACGAGGGCACCGCGCCGCTGCTGATCGACGACCGTCATCCGGTGGATGTCCTCGTCGGTCAGGGCACCGCGGGCGGTGAAGAAGCGGAAGTAGATCGACTGGGCGGACAGCCGGCTCCAGAACACCCGCAGCAGCGGGCCGTCCGTGGGCAGAATGGGCCGGACGTGGGCGGTGCCGCCGTCCGCGAGGATGACATCGGCCTCCCACTCGGCCGGATACCTGCTGGCCGGACGCGTGGGCGCGGACCGGTCCCGGCTCGGATCGCGCTCGGCGTTCACCGCGGCGCGCTCACCGGTCCACTGTCGGGTCCAGGCCGTGCAGCGGGAGCACTGCCCGCCGGGTCTCGGCGACCGCCCGGTCCAGGGGGTTGTCGGGGTCGCCCTCGCCGGCGTCCCAGGGGCGGTAGCGCACGCTGACACCGTCGCCGAGGGTGCGTGGCATGCCGACGGTACCGCCGATGGAGACCTCGCCGGTCGCCGCCCGCACCCGCTGCGGGGCCGCGGCCCGCCACTGCGGCGGCAGCTCGGTGCCGGGTTCCAGGGTGTGGTGGGCGGCGACGGCCAGCAGCTGGGTCCACGCCCGCGGGACCACGGCGTCCAGCGCGTAGCCACCGCCGCCGCAGGCCAGCCAGCGGCCGTCGCACAGCTCGTGGGACAGCGCGTGCAGCGCCTCGTAGGACGCCCGCTGCCCGTCGACCGACATCCGCAGGTCGGCCAGCGGATCCAGGAGGTGGGTGTCGCAGCCGTGCTGGGTCACGAGGACCTGCGGGCGGAAGGCGCGCAGCAGGACCGGGACGACGCCCGAGTAGGCCCGCAACCAGCCGGCGTCATCGGTGCCGGGAGGTAACGCGACGTTGACGGAGGTGCCGCGCGCGTTCGGTGATCCGCACTCGTCGGCGTAACCCGTGCCGGGGAACAGGGAGCGGCCGCACTGGTGCAGCGAGATCGTCAGCACCCGCGGGTCATCGTAGAACGCGGCCTGCACGCCGTCACCGTGGTGGACGTCGATGTCGACGTAGGCGACGCGGGTCGCGCCGGCCGACAGCAGCCAGGCGATCGCGATCGCCGGGTCGTTGTAGATGCAGAAGCCGCTGGCCATCCCCGCCATCGCGTGGTGCAGGCCGCCGGCGAGCGACACCGCGTGCCGGGGCGGCCCCGACCAGACCGCCCGGGCCGCCTCGATCGTCCCGCCAGTGATCAGTGCCGCGGCCTCGTGCATCCGGGTGAAGATCGGATTGTCGCTGGTACCGAGGCCGAACAGGGCGGCCATCCGGGCCCGGGCGGGATCGGGCGCGGCTCGCACCGCGCTGAGGTAGATCGGGTCGTGGACGAGCTCGATCAGCTCGTCCGCGGCCAGGCTGGGCGTCGCCATCCGCAGCCCGGGCGCGTCGAGGACGCCCAGCTGGCTGGCGAGGTCCATGGTCAGGCCAAGCCGGACCGGATGCATCGGATGCTGCGGGCCGAAGTCGTAGTGCGCCATCGCCGGGTCCCAGGCCAGCACGGTGGGTTCGGCGGCGGGCTCGTCGGGTGCGGGCGGCGCGGGTTCGGCCACCGCGGCCGGGCCGACGCGGGCAGCCCGCTCGGGCCCACTCGTTCTGGCCGGATCCCGCGGGCCGGCGGGACGGCCGGCATGGCTGCCCCGCGTGGCGTCGCCCACCCGCCGCGTCCCGACGGGGCGCTGCGTCTCATCCGGCACTGTCACCTCACCCGGCACTGTCACCTCTTGACGGTAGCCCGAAGTGATACCCACGGGCAGCCCCAGCAATGAACACCGCCGATCACCGCACCCCCGAGGTTGACCATCATCCCGCCCGAAATGCCCTAGGGTCAGTCTCCGTGGCAGCAGACGGAACCGCACAGCGGCCTCTCGGGCCGGGCGTCGTGGGCGGCGCCCCGACGACCGGCGCACCCCGGACGCGCCCCGGCACGCCGCTGTGGCAGCCCTCCGCCGGGCGCGTCCAGCGGGCCGCGGTGACGGCATACCGCGGCTGGCTCGCCGCCGAGCGAGGCGTGTACCTCGACGACGACGCCGCGCTGTGGCAGTGGTCGGTCACCGAGATCGAGGCCTTCTGGGAGTCGATCTGGGAGTTCTGCGCGGTCGAGGGCGAACGCGGCGGCGGCCCGGCCCTCACCGAGCGTGTGATGCCGGGCGCCTCCTGGTTCCCCGGCGCGCGGGTCAACTACGCCGAGAACGCGTTGACCCGCCGCGGCCCCGCGCCCGCCGTGATCGGCGTGCGGGAGGACGGCGCCACCGTCGTCGTGTCCTGGGACGAGCTGCGCCGGCAGGTGGGCCGCGCCGCCGCCGGGCTGCGCGCCCTCGGCGTCACCGAGGGCGACCACGTCTGCGCGGTGCTGCCGAACACCGTGTACGCCGTCGTGGCGATGCTCGCCACCGCGAGCATCGGGGCGGTCTGGTCGTCCTGCTCCCCCGAACTCGGCGCGCACGCCCTGTCGTCACGTTTCGCGCAGATCGCGCCGAAGGTCCTCATCGGCGTCGACGGCTACACCTACGGCGGCCGCGGGTACGACACCCTGGCCGCGCTCGCCGGGCTCGCCGCGGACCTGCCCGAGCTCGCGGCGACGGTGATCGTGCCGTACCTGTCGCCGGACGCCTTCGCCCGCGCCCGGGAGGCCGGCCTGCCGGGTCTGCTCACCTGGGACGAGCTGATGGCCACCGAGGACACCGGGGCGGCGTTCACCCGGGTCGCCTTCGACGCGCCGCTGTGGATCCTGTACTCATCCGGCACCACCGGCCCGCCCAAGCCGATCGTCCACGGGCACGGCGGCGTTCTGCTGGAGCATCTCAAGGCGCTGGCACTGCACCTCGACCTCGGCCCCGACGACCGGTTCTGCTGGTACACCACCACCGGCTGGATGATGTGGAACTACCTCGTCTCCGGCCTGCTCGTCGGCGCCACGGTGGTGCTCTACGACGGCGCCCCCGGTTACCCGACGCTCGGCACCCAGTTCGGGCTCGCCGAGGCGCTGGAGGTGACCTGCCTCGGCACCTCCGCCGCCTACCTGACCTCCTGCCGAGACGCGGGGCTCGTTCCCCGGGAGGAGGCCGACCTGTCCCTGGTCCGCACGCTCGGGTCCACCGGGTCGCCGCTGCCCGCCGCCACCTGCGCGTGGGTGTACGAGGCCGTCGGCTCCGACGTGTTCCTCTCGTCGATCAGCGGCGGCACGGACGTGTGCACGGCGCTCGTCGCGGGGCTGCCGACCGGGCCGGTGCGGGCCGGTGAGATCGGCTCCCGGGCGCTGGGGTGCGCCGTCGCCGCCTTCGACGCCGAGGGCAAGGAGGTCGTCGACGAGGTCGGTGAGCTCGTCGTCACGGAACCGATGCCGTCAATGCCGCTGTCCTTCTGGGGTGATCCGGACGGCAGCCGGCTGCGGGAGAGCTACTTCTCGACCTACCCCCGCATCTGGCGCCACGGCGACTGGATCCGGATCACCGAGGACGGGGCCGTCGTCGTCGAGGGTCGCTCCGACGCGACGCTCAACCGCCTCGGTGTGCGGATCGGCACGGGGGAGCTCTACAGCGTCGTCGAGCAGCTGCCCGAGGTGCGCGACAGCGTCGCGGTGGACGTCTCGGACGCCGCCGGCGGCGGGGGGCTGCTGCTGTTCGTCGCGCTCACCGAACCGGGTCTGACGGAGGAGCTGGTGGCGCGGATCCGCGAGACGCTTCGTACGGAACTCAGCCCACGGCACATCCCGGACAAGATCATCGAAATCGCCGAGGTGCCGCGGACCCTCACCGGCAAGAAGCTGGAGGTGCCGATCAAGCGGCTGCTCACCGGCGCCGCGCTCGACGACGTGGTGAGCCTGGACGCGGTGGCGAACCCGGCGGCACTGGTGGCGTTCGCGGCCGCGGCGGAACGGATCCGCACGCCGGACGTAGACGACGAAGCCGGATCTTCGCTGTCGACCAGCGAAGATCCGGCTCTTTGATCACGCGGCGGCGCCGTCACCGGCGCGCCGCGCTCCCACCTGGGTGCCACCCGAGACCGCACACGTGCCCGCCTCGTCGGCGGGGTCGAGACCGCCGGGGGTCAGTCGAGGAACTCCCGAAGGCGTCCGGCGACCGCGGGCTTGCGCAGCTCGCGCAGCGTGTCGCGCTCGATCTGGCGGATCCGCTCCCGGGTCAGCCCGAGCCGGTTACCCACCTCGGCGAGGGTGTGCTGCTTGCCGTCGGCGAGGCCGAACCGCAGCCGCATCACCTCCCGCTCCCGCGGGTTGAGCCCACCGAGAACGTTCTCGATCTCGTCCTGCATGGCGCCGTAGGAGGCGGCGTCCGCCGGCGAGGTCGCGTCCGAGTCCTCGATGAAGTCACCGAGCACGGAGTCACCGTCGTCACCGACGGAGGTCTCCAGGCTGACCGTGTCCTGCGCGTAACGGCGCAGCTCGACGACCTGCTCGATCGGCATGTCCAGCTCGAGCGCGAGCTCCTCGTCGGTCGGCTCACGACCGAGCGTGGAGACGAGCTGGCGCTGCAGCCGGGTGATCTTGTTGATCTGCTCGACCACGTGCACCGGGATGCGGATGGTCCGCGCCTGGTCGGCGAGCGCCCGGCCGATGGCCTGACGGATCCACCAGGTCGCGTAGGTCGAGAACTTGTATCCCTTCGCGTAGTCGAACTTCTCCACCGCGCGAATGAGACCGAGGTTGCCCTCCTGGACCAGGTCCAGCAGGGTCATCCCGCGGCCGCTGTACTTCTTCGCGACGGAGACGACCAGGCGCAGGTTCGCCGACACCAGCTGCTGCTTGGCGGCGTGACCGTCCTTGACGAGCAGACCGAGGTCCCGCCGGAGGTCGGCGGGCAGGTCGGGGACGGCCTCCAGCTTGTGCTCGGCGAACAGGCCGGCCTCGACCCGCTTGGAGAGCTCGACTTCCTGGGCGGCGTTGAGCAGCGGCACCTTGCCGATCTCGCGCAGGTACATGCGCACGAGGTCGGCGGTGCCGGCGTGCTCGGCGGTGGAGCGACTGACGGCGGTGGCGTCGTCGGTCCTCTCGCCTTCCTCCTCCTCGAGGAGTTCGACGCCGGCGGCGTTGAGCCGCGCGATGAGCGCGGGCAGCAACTCGAGGCCGATGTCGGCGGCCTCGAGCGCGTCCCGAAGCTCGGCGCGGCTGATCTCGCCGTCCTTGCGGCCACGGGCGATGACCTCGGCGACGGCGCTCACATCGAGCTCGTCGCCGTCGTCAGGGACCGCGGCCAGCGAGCGGCTGGAGGTACGGGCAGTGGAAGCGGGCCGGCGAGAGCGGCGCGTGCTACGCGGGCGGTTCTCGTCGGCGCGCTCGGCAAGTTCCAGGGCAGGCAGCGTCATCAGTGGCAAATCCGATGGTCGGTGCGGGTGGGACGTCTGTTTCCGTGCACATGGGAGGCAACGAACGAAGTCGCGGAACCATTCCCCGTGCAGGCGCACCCGGACATCAGCGATCGCCGGGCCTACCGGCAGTGTAGACCCAAGCCCTCGAGCCGCTGAACTCGCTGTCGCGAAGACTACCTGTCAGATCCCGTCGTGTGGCGCGTTCAGCGAACTATCTTGACCTTCTCGCGTGGCGAGACGGCGTCCGACGACCACGGCCATCAGCTGTGAGTGTCAGATCGCCTACCAAGCGTAAGAGTCTGTCGTCGACTGCCATCCGCGCCACATTGTCGGACCACTACCGCCATCGGGCCGGGGCCCGCCGCATGCCCGCCGAGAGGTGCCGGGCAGCCCCCGAACGGCGATACCTGAACGGCCACCACCCGCCCCGACGCGACCGTACGTGTCCGATCAGTGGCCGACGGCTGCCCACCCGCGGGCCAGCCGCAGCGGCGGGGTGACTCCGGGACACACGCACCGTTAGGAAGGCCACACCCGGCACGGCCTTCCCGCGCGCGAGCGAGGACGCCGCTACTCTCACACGATGCCCGTCCCCAGCCTCCCCGCAGAGCTGGCGGCGCTTCGCGAGACCGCGGTCTCGGTGCTGCGCGGCAACGACCTCGGCGACATCACCCGCCCCTCGCCGACGCTGTACCCCCATCAGTGGCTGTGGGACTCCTGCTTCATCGCCATCGGGCTGCGCCACCTCGACCCGCAGCGGGCCGCGGCCGAGATCCTCTCGCTGCTGCGCGGGCAGTGGCCCAGCGGCATGATCCCGCATGTGATCTTCGCGGAGACCACGGACTTCTATCACGCCGGGCCGCAGCGCTGGCGGTGCGATCGGGTGACGACGACGGCCGGTGGCGCGCAGAGCACGGGCGTCACGCAGCCGCCGATGATCGCCGAGGCGGCGGTGCGGGTCGGCGAGATGATGACGGACTCGGCGCGCGCCGCGTTCTACCGCCAGCTGTATCCCGGCCTGCTGCGCTTCCACCAGTGGCTCTACACCGAGCGCGACCCGGACGACGACGGCCTCGTCTCCCTGGTCCACTCCTGGGAGTCGGGCATGGACAACACCCCGACCTGGATGGAGATCACCCGCCCGGCCGCGCCGCTGGCGGTGCGGGCGCTGCGGCGGATCAACGGCGACGACGCGCTCGACGCGCTGCGCCGCGACTCCAAGGAGGTGCCGCCGGACGAGCGGCTCACCTCCGGCGACCTGTTCACGCTCTACCGGATCGTGCGCGAGCTGCGCGGGGCGCACTACGACTTCCGCGAGATCCGGCGCACCATCGTCCCGCTCGTGCAGGACGTCGCGTTCAACGCGATCCTCATCCGCGCGAACGAGCACCTGACCGCCATCGCCGCCGAGATCGGCGAGGTCATCCCGGCCGGGCTGCGCCGGTCGATGCGCCGCTCCCGGGAGGCGATCGGCCAGCTCGTCGTCGACGGCGTCTACTACAGCCGCGACTTCCGCACCCGCACCCTGCTGCGCCACGAGACGATCGCCGGCCTGCTGCCGCTCTACGCGGGCGTCGTGCCCGAGGACCGGGTCGACGGCATGGTCAAGACGCTCACCTCGCCGCGCTACTGCGCCCGCTTCGGCGTCGCGAGCGTCCCGCTGGACGACCCGGCCTTCCTGCCCCGCTGCTACTGGCAGGGCCCGGTCTGGGTGAACATGAACTGGCTGATCGCCGACGGCCTGGAGCGCTACGGCCGCCTCGACGCCGCCGACGACCTGCGCCGCAACACCGTCGACGTGATCGCCGCCTCCGGCGCGATGTACGAGTACTACTCCCCGCTCGACGGCTCCGGCGCGGGCAGCAACCGCTTCTCCTGGACGGCCGCCCTCCTGCTCGACCTGCTCGCCACCGCCCGCTGACCCCCGCTCAGAGGCGATCAGCTGGGAGCAGGGCGAACGCGTCGAATCTCCGGCTCAGCGGAGTGATGGCCCGGAAGTGACGCTCGTCGGTCGTCAGGATCTCGTTCGTGTCGTAGCGGTCCGCCAGTACGGCGTTGAACGCGTCGGTGATTCCGATCTTCAGATCACGGTGCCGCGCGACCAGGCTCCGCGCGGAGCGGACATCGTCGGCGTCGACCTCGGCGATCTCGTAGGCACCGCCGGTCAGGTCATCGATCGCCGCCAACTCCTGGGCGACTCCGACCTTGGCCAACACCATGTAGTCGATCTCGGCAATGACGAAGGGAGAGATCACCGGCGGCTCCATGACCGCACGCAGGATGCTCTGAATCGCGCCGCACAACGGGTGTCGGGCGGCCGTCCCGGCAAGGTAGCCCGACGTGTCGACGATCAGGCGTCCCACAGCCCGTCCTCCAGCCCCGCGGCTCCGAACCCGGCGGACAGATGATCGTCCACATCATCGGCGAACGACGGGTCCACATCGAACCGTGGGGGATTCGGCCGGGGGCGCTCGGGCTCCTCCGCCAACAGCCTGTTGATCGCATCCCGGATGAGATCCGCCTCGCTGCGATGCTGCCTGTGGGCGGCGGCCGACAGCCGCCGCTTGGCGTCCAGCGACAGGTACACGGTCGTCCGCGTCATCGCCATGCCATATATGGTAGTCCTCACCCCACGCGACGCGGCTCTTGATGTCGAGACGCTTGACTTCGATATGATAGTCACCACACGTGAAGGCTATATCGACATCGGCGGGATGGGCGTGGCGTACACCGGTAAGATCACAAGCGCGGAGTCGCTGGGGCGCATCCTGGCGCAGGCGCGAATGCTGTCAGGGATGAGCCAGCGTGAGCTCGCGCGCCAGCTGGGCACGACGCAGAAGTACATCTGGGAGCTGGAGGCCGGCAAGCCATCGATCCTGATGGACCGACTCTTCGCCGCCATGCGCGCGACCGGCATGGAACTGAGCGCCACCGTCACCCCCCCGGACGAACGCGGTCAGGACTGACAGCCGCGGTTCGCGGCCCCACCGGGACGCCACCCGCTTCGCCACCACCTGTCCCGACTCACGACTGGCGAAGGCCGACCTTTGCCTGCCGGAGTACACCCCCAGCCCTCGAGAGGCGACCGTCCACCTCTCGAGGGCCTTGCGTTTAAGGAAATGACGCGCAGTGCTAGCTGCAGCCGCTGGTGGAGCCGCACTGCTCGCAGACGTAGCAGCTGCCGGCCGGGCGCATCGTCACGCCGCAGGTGAAGCAGAGCGGGGCGTCCACCACGGTCTGCGCGACGAGCGTCTCGCCGGGGGGCGCCAGGCGTAGCTCGCGGGCGACCTGCGCCGGGCCGAGACCAACCGCCACGCCGTTGCTCCGCGGCGCGGGTGCCGCCGGTGACGCGGACCGCTCGCCGCCCGCCGCCGGTGCTTCCTCGGCTGGCGCCGACACCGGGGCCGCCGGCACGTCCACCGCGGCGGTGGTGTCGGCGGGCGAGGCGTACTGGCTGGCGACGGCACGGGTGCGCTCGGCCGCGGAGGAGATGCCGAGCTCGGCGCGGTGGTCGGCGTCGAGGTAGTCGAGGGCGAGCCGGCGGAACAGGTAGTCCATGATCGACTGTGCGATCCGGACGTCCGGGTCGTCGGTCATGCCGGCGGGCTCGAAGCGCATGTTGATGAACTTGCTGACATACGCCTCCAGCGGCACCCCGTACTGCAGGCCGATGGAGATGGCGATGGCGAAGGCATCCATGACGCCGGCCAGGGTCGAGCCCTGCTTCGACATCTTGATGAAGACCTCGCCGAGACCATCGTCCGGGTAGGAGCCGGCGGTCAGGTAGCCCTCGGCGCCACCGACGGTGAACGACACCGTCTGCGACGGGCGGGTCTTCGGCAGTCGCCGGCGGACCGGACGGTACTCCACCTCCACCTCCGCCAGCGCCGCCACGGCGACCGGGGCGACCGGGGCGGACGGGGCGGACGGGGCGGACGCCGACGCGGCCGCGGCCGCCCGCGCGTCCGCGGCCTGCTTCGCGCCCCTGACGTCGGTCAGCGGCTGGCCGACCTTGCAGTTGTCCCGGTAGATGGCCAGCGCCTTCAGGCCGAGCTGCCAGCCCGCCAGGTAGATCTCCTCGACGTCCTCGACGGTCGCCGTGGCCGGCATGTTCACCGTCTTCGAGATCGCGCCGGACAGGAACGGCTGCACCGCGGCCATCATCCGCACGTGGCCCATCGGCGAGATCGCCCGCTCGCCGATCGCGCAGTCGAACACCTCGTAGTGCTCCGGGCGCAGGCCGGGAGCGTCGATGACGTGGCCGTGCTCGGCGATGTACTCGACGATCGCCTCCATCGTCTCCTCCGGGTAGCCGAGCGCGCGCAGCGCCGCCGGGACCGTCTGGTTCACGATCTTCATGCTGGCGCCGCCGACCAGCTTCTTCATCTTCACCAGGGCGAGGTCCGGCTCGATGCCGGTGGTGTCGCAGTCCATCGCGAGGCCGATGGTGCCGGTGGGGGCGAGCAGGCTGACCTGGGCGTTGCGCCAGCCGTGCTTCTCGCCGACGGCCTGCGCCTTCGACCATTCCTTCGAGGCGGCGGCCAGGACGCGGGCGTCCTCGGCGTCCACGGTGCGCACCTCGTCGTTCGCGGCGGCGTGCTTGCGCACGACCCGGCGGTGGGCGTCGGCGTTGCGCGCGAAGCCCTCGTAGGCGCCGACGATGCCGGCGAGTTCGGCGGAACGGCGGTAGGCGGTGCCGCTCATCAGCGAAGTGATCGCCGCGGCGAGTGCCCGGCCGCCATCCGAGTCGTAGGCGCGGGCGCTGGCCATGAGCAGGGCGCCGAGGTTGGCGTAGCCGATGCCGAGCTGCCGGTAGGCGCGGGTGATCCGGGTGATCTCCGGGGTCGGGAAGTCCGCGAAGCAGATCGAGATGTCCATCGCGGTGATGATCAGTTCGACGGCGGCGACGAATGCGTCGGCGTCGAACGTCCGGTCCGGGCGCAGGAACTTCAGCAGGTTCAGCGACGCCAGGTTGCAGCTGGAGTTGTCCAGGTGCACGTACTCGCTGCACGGATTGGAGGCGCTGATCCGCCCGCTCTCCGGGCAGGTGTGCCAGTCGTTGATCGTGCCGTCGTACTGGATGCCGGGGTCGGCGCAGGCCCAGGCGGCCTCGGCGATCGTGCGGAACAGGCCCTTGGCGTCGATCGTCTCGATCGCCCGGCCGTCGAGGCGGGCGCGCAGGTCGAAGCCGGTGCCGTCGACGACGGCGGTCATGAACTCGTCGGTGACGCGCACGGAGTTGTTGGCGTTCTGGTACTGCACGGAGGCGATGTCGCGGCCACCGAGGTCCATGTCGAACCCGGCGTCACGCAGGGCGCGGATCTTCTCCTCCTCCCGCGACTTCGTCTCGACGAACTCGACGATGTCCGGGTGGTCGACGTCGAGGACGACCATCTTGGCGGCCCGGCGGGTGGCACCGCCGGACTTGATCGTGCCCGCGGACGCGTCGGCGCCGCGCATGAAGCTGACGGGCCCGGACGCGGTGCCGCCGGAGGACAGCAGCTCCTTGGACGACCGGATCCGCGACAGGTTGAGCCCGGCCCCGGACCCACCCTTGAAGATCAGCCCTTCCTCGCGATACCAGTTGAGAATCGACTCCATGGTGTCATCAACTGAAAGAATGAAACACGCGCTCACCTGCTGAGGGGCGGGGGTTCCGACGTTGAACCAGACCGGGGAGTTGAAGCTGAAGACCTGGTGGAGCAGCATCCAGGTCAGCTCGTGCTCGAAGGCCTCGGCGTCGGCGTCGCTGGCGAAGTAGCCGTGCTCGCGGCCGGCGGCGACGTAGGTCAGCACCACCCGGTCGATGAGCTGGCGCAGCGAGGACTCCCGGGCCGGCGTGCCCGGCGCGCCGCGGAAGTACTTGCTGGTCACGATGTTCGAGGCGTTGACCGACCAGAAGTCGGGGAACTCGACACCGCGCTGCTCGAAGTTGACCGAGCCATCCCGCCAGTTGGTCATGACGACGTCCCGGGTCTCCCAGGTGACCTCGTCGTAGGGGTGGACCCCGGCGGTCGTGCGCGAGCGGCGGATCTTCAGCCCGGTCGCCGTCCTGGCCCCCGACCTGCCCGCCTTGGTACCGCGACTTTCGGTCATGACGCTCCTCGTCCTGTCAGTATCTCTCGTCGTCCTGCGTCTGCGCGTCGTCCTGCGTCTGCGCGTCGTGCTGTGCCTGCGCGTCGTGCTGTGTCTCTGCGCCGTGCCGTGCCTGCGCGTGGTGCCGTGTCATGTCGGTGGGGCGCAGCGTTCCCGGCCGTGGGCGAGCGCATGGTCAGGGCTTCGCCCGTGTGCGCCGGCGGAGCGCGGCGCGCGCCCGCGCACACCGCGGCCAGGCCGCACCGGCGGCGGACGCGCGGTACCGGCGGCGCTCGCCGGTCGGGCAGGGCACCCCGGTGATCAGAGGAACCGGCCGGCGAGACGGTGGGGCTCGACGGGAAACGGCGGGCCGGATGCCGGGTGGGGCGTGGCCTGTGGCCCTCGCCGGGCTGTCAGGGGTGGCGCGCCGGCGTGGCGCCAGGCGCGCCGAGCGCCCTGGCCGCACCGTGCTCTCCCGCGACGAGCCCGTCCCGGCCGAGGCCGCCTTCCACGACGTTCAGCTGGCTGGTGCCGGCGCGTCGGCGGGCGGCGGAGTCGGCACCGTCCGCCGCGCGGCCGCCGCGGGCGGGGGCGGGCTCGCCGTCGAGCTCCCCGTCCGGCGGCACCGCGGCAGGTCCGGCGCGTTCCAACGCACCCGTCGCCGAGCTCGGGCCGTCGTCGTCACCGCGGCGGCCGGCGTTCCTGGCCGCTTCCGCGCCGCGGCGGGCGCCGGAGGTCTCGGACCGCAGCGCCGTGATGGCGCTCTCGAAGTCGGCGAGCGACTCGAAGGCGAGGTACACCGAGGCGAACCGGAGATAGGCCACCTCGTCGAGCTCGCGAAGCGGGCCGAGGATCGCCCGGCCGATCGCCTCCGCGGGAATCTCCGCCGAGCCGGCGGACCGCACCGCGTCCTCGACCTGCTGCGCGAGCAGGGCGAGATGATCGTCGCGCACCGGGCGGCCCTGGCATGCCTTGCGCACGCCGGCGATGACCTTCGCGCGGCTGAAGGGCTCGGTCACACCGCTGCGCTTGAGTACCCGCAGCGACGCCTCCTCCATCGTGGTGAACCGGCGGCCGCATGAGAGGCAGGAGCGCCGGCGCCGGATCGCTGAGCCTTCCTCGGCCTCTCGGCTGTCGACGACACGGCTGTCCGGATGCCGGCAGAACGGGCACCGCACGCGAGACGCCTCCTTCACCGAGCCGGCCGACAGCCCTTCCGCACCGTCCCGACGTCGGCGCACCGGGACGGACCGCGGGCCCCACCGCCGCACCGATCCGGTGGGACCTGTGGACGAGCGGCCCTCGTTCTGTGGAAGACCTGTGGATCCACCTGTGGATGACTTACACCTACGTAAGCACCAGATGTTGTGTCCAACTTAGCGCACGACCCCATGGATGGGAAAACCGACCCCCCGCATGCCACACGAGGACATCAGCCCGCGGGGGCCCGACGACCCTGGGCGAAGCCGCCTCAACCGCCCGCACCCGGCCCGATGCGGAGGCGTCACCGCGGCGACCATCGACCACCCGCCGTCGCGACCGCCGGTGTCCGATCAGGCGGCTCCCGACATACCCCCGCCGGGCCTCACCCATCCAGTAAGAGGAACTGGCCGGGGGTGAGCTGGGCGGAGGACAGATCGTTGATCCGCATCAGCCGATCGACCACCACGCGCGTGTCGGCGTCCGGCTCGAGCACGGCGGCGATCTCCCACAGCGACTCCCCCGCCACGACCAGGTGGCCGCGTGGCGGCTCGTCCGACCACGCCAGCGAGGCCCGTGGCACCACCACCGCCAGCATGGCCGCGATGAGCATCGCCGCGGCCATGGTGACCACCACCCGACCACGCCTGGTCAGCCGAAGAGGCGCCGGCTCCCGTCGCACTCGCGACCGCGACGGAACCCCGCTGGCCGGCCCGCGACCAGGCGCCGGCATCGGATCCCGCCCGTGCGGCGCCGCGGTGCCGTCCGACCTCGCACCGTCCCGGCGCGCCACGGGCCCGCGCGACGCCGCACCGCCCCGCGGCCCCTGGCAGCTCGGCGACGACACCCGACCAGGCGCCGCCCTCGCCTCGCGGGACCGGGAATGGGACGGGAACAGACCGGCGTTGGCGGGCACCGATCGAGGACCGGGACGGCCAGCCGGCGCTCCCGCGGACCGCCCGGCGACCCGTTCCCGGACCACGGCCAGGTCGATGACCTGCGCCGAGCAGCTGGGACTCACGACATCCTCCCGTGGCGAGCGGGCCGGGACCACCAGGCGGGCGAACCCCAGTTCGATCGAACTCCTGGTCGATTGTCGCACCCGGCGCGGATCTGGCAAGAGGACACGCTCGAACAAGCGTTTGAGATTCCGCGACCGTCCGGTTACCGTCAAGACGATCAGGTGTGCACCGGGTGGATTCTCCGGGTCGCGGACGGACGCACGCCGTGGGGGTGTCGGGATCGCGGGCGATCCCGACCGCGACGCGGCGCTCACCCGTCGGACGTGGGGTGACCAGCTGGTGACCACGTACGCGACGAGTAGGTACGTGACGAACGACGTACGCGACGAACGACGTACGCGACGAGGAGAGCGGTAGCGATGACCACCCAAGGCAGGGGTACACGCCGGGGCGGGGCCCGCGGCAACGTGCGGGCCTTTCCCGAAAACCCCGCGGACGCGGCCGGACTGACCCCCCGGCAGCGCAAGGTGCTCGAGGTCATCCGGGCCGCCGTGGAGCGGCGCGGATACCCGCCAAGCGTCCGCGAGATCGGTGAGGCGGTCGGCCTGACCAGCACGAGCAGCGTGGCGCACCAGCTCAAGGTGCTGGAGGAGAAGGGCTACCTGCGGCGGGATCCGAACCGTCCGCGGGCGATGGAGGTGCTCAGCCCGGACCGCCCGCGCCGCCGCGCCCAGGCGGCGCCGGCCGCGGTGGTTCCCGCGTTCGGCGGTGAGGCCGCCGCGGCGCCCGGCGGCGAGGCGTCAGCGGCCTACGTGCCGGTGCTCGGGCGGATCGCGGCCGGCGGCCCGATCCTCGCCGAGCAGGCGATCGAGGATGTCTTCCCGCTGCCCAAGGAGATCGTCGGCGAGGGCACGCTGTTCCTGCTGCGCGTGGTCGGCGAGTCGATGATGGGCGCCGCGATCTGTGACGGCGACTGGGTGGTGGTCCGCCAGCAGCCGGTCGCGGACAACGGCGAGATCGTCGCCGCGATGATCGAGGGTGAGGCGACGGTGAAGCGCCTACGCGTCCGCGACGGGAAGATCTGGCTGCACCCGGAGAACCCTGCCTTCAACGACATCCCGGGCGAGGAGGCGACGATCCTCGGCCGGATCGTCGCCGTGCTGCGCAGGGTCTGACCACGCGACGGCCGGCCGCGCGTGGCGGCCGGCCGATCCGTGGTCTGCCCGATCCGCTGGGCGATCCGCGGTCCGACGAACTCAGGCCGATCCGGGCGTGCTTCGGCCGGGTCAGAGCGGAGCCGGTCAGGCGTCCGGACCCGGCGCGGCGTGGGTCAGGCCCGGAAGGCGTCGAGATCGGCGGCGAGTGCCGGCGACACCCGCGCGGTGAGGCGGGTTCCGTCTGCCGTGTGCTCCTGCCCGAGTACCTCGCCGTGGGCGTGGACCCGCGAGACGAGCTCACCCCGGGTATAGGGGACGAGCACCGTCAACTCGACGTCCGGGTGCGGAACCCGCAGGCACAGCGCGTCAACGAGCGCGCCGAGCCCCTCCCCCGTCCGGGCCGAGACGAACACCGCCTCGGGCGCCAGCTGGCGAAGCTCCGCGACGACGGTGGGAGCGACCGCGTCGACCTTGTTGACGACGATCAGTTCGGACACGCCGCCCGCGTCGATGTCGTTGAGGACCTCGCGGACGGCGGAGATCTGCGCGGCCGGGTCGGGCGCGGAGCCGTCGACGACGTGCAGCAGGAGATCCGCGTCGGCGACCTCCTCGAGCGTCGAGCGGAACGCCTCGACGATCTGGTGGGGAAGATGGCGTACGAAACCCACCGTGTCGGTCAGGGTGAACGCGCGGCCGTCCGGCAGGGTCGCCCGGCGCACCGTCGGGTCGAGGGTGGCGAACAGCGCGTCCTCCACCAGGACGCCGGCGCCGGTGAGCCGGTTGAGCAGCGAGGACTTGCCGGCGTTGGTGTAGCCGGCGATCGCCACCGCGGGCACCTCGCCGCGCCGCCGCGCCGCGCGCTTGGTCTCCCGCACGGTGGACATCCCGGCGAGTTCACGGCGCAGCCGGGCCATCCGGGCGCGCAGCCTGCGCCGATCGGTCTCGATCTTCGTCTCACCGGGGCCGCGGGTACCGATGGGAGCGCGCCCGCCACCACTGGCCGCGGCGCGCGACATCGACTCACCCCAACCACGCAGCCGGGGCAGCATGTACTGGAGCTGGGCCAGCTCGACCTGCGCCTTACCCTCTCGGGAGGTCGCGTGCTGGGCGAAGATGTCCAGGATGAGAGCCGTCCGGTCGATGACCTTGACTTTGACGATCTCCTCCAGCTGGCGCAGCTGGCCGGGGGTGAGCTCGCCGTCGCAGATCACCGTGTCGGCGCCGGTCGCGGCGACGACCTCGGCGAGTTGACGGGCCTTGCCGGAACCGACGTAGGTCGCCGCGTCCGGCCGGTCGCGGCGCTGCACGAGCGCGTCGAGGACGACCGAGCCGGCGGTGGTGGACAGCGCGGCGAGCTCCGCCATCGATGCCTCGGCCGCCCGCAGCGAGCCCGAGGTCCACACGCCGATCAGTACCACCCGCTCCAACCGCAGCTG
The DNA here is from genome assembly GCF_059816245.1 of Frankia sp. RB5. Lineage (NCBI taxonomy): Bacteria > Bacillati > Actinomycetota > Actinomycetes > Frankiales > Frankiaceae > Frankia > Frankia sp. RB5. The sequence continues at coordinate 11,156 of NZ_JCBATA010000066.1, read as the reverse complement.
GCGGTACTCGACCTCGGTGACGTCGTCCAGCTCGGTGGCAAGGCCCGGTACTCGACGCAGGGCCGCTCGGTCCGCCAGATCGAGCTCGTCGCCGGATTCGGCGAAAAAGCCCGAAAGATTGCCCGAATCGTCATCGGTGAGTTCAATGAGGGATCTGTCGAGGGTGGACGCGTCCAGGGCGTCGGCAGGAAGTGTCATACCATCCGTTCTCAACGCGGCCCGCTGCCGCGGCATTCCGCGCCGGTTCATTTAGCCAGGTCACACGCCTTCTCGGTGACCCGGGGGCGATCCCGCCATCGAAGGGGCCGGCCCGGGCCAGCCCGGCCGCACCGCTTCGGTGTTCCCCGGCGGAATCGTCCCGTCGCCTGCCAGGGTCCCACGCCCCAACGAGGATCGCGAACGGTTTAGCCGCCTCGTTCCGGCGATCCCGCCCGTCGTGGTGACTCCGCCGCACCCGGCGCCATCCCCGCGGGGATCATGACGCGCTCACGGCCGCGCCACGTGACCGGGCACGGCAGGCGATCCGGGAGATCAGCCGACGGGCGTAGCGTGGGCGCGGTGTATCGCGAGCGCCGGGCCGCCCGCCTGCCGGCGACGATCTGGTTCGCGGGCGCGAGTGGGCTGGAAGCGGGCCCGATGGTGCGACGGATCCTGCCGGACGGCTGCGTCGACGTCATCTGGAGCTCCGACGGGCGGCTGATCGTCGCCGGGCCGGACACGGTCGCGAAGCTGGCCCACTGGGTGCCGGGTGTGCGCCATGTCGGCGTGCGCTTCGACCCCGGGCACGCGCCGGCCCATCTGGGCGTCGACGCCGGCGAGCTGCGCGACGCCCGCCCGCAGCTCGCCGACCTGTGGGGCGGCGGCCCCGCGCGCCGCCTCACGCACCGGCTCGCGGCGAGCGGCGAGCGGGCCGCCCAGGCGTTGGAGGACGCGCTGGCCGCCCGTCCCCGTCACCGGGAGCTCGCGGATCCGCTGGTGCCGGCGATCGTCGCGGCGATCGGCGGCCGATCGTCGATGGCCGGCGTCGCCGCCGCGACCGGGCTCAGCGAGCGCCAGCTGCTGCGCCGCTCGCGCCGGGCGTTCGGCTACGGCCCGAAGACGCTGGCGCGCATCCTGCGGTTGCAGGACGCCCTGCGGGCGGCGCGCGACGGCGGCGATCTGGCCACGGTCGCGCTCGAGGCCGGCTACACCGACCAGGCGCATCTCGCCCGTGACACGCGCGCGCTGACCGGGGTGACGCTCACCGATCTGCTGCGCCCGTCCGGCGGAGGTCAGGACACCGCGGCGGGCGGTGTCGGGACGTCGGCGGCCGCCGCCAGCGCGGCGAACAGGTCGACGTGGTTGCCGTCGGGGTCCAGGACCGTCGCGTAGCGCTGGCCCCAGAAGGCGTCCCAGGGCGGCAGGTGGCCGCGGTGGCCGGCGGTGAGCAGCTCGGCGTACCGGGCGTCGACCTCGGCCGGATCGTCGCAGGCGAAGGCGAGAGTCAGCCGGCCGGCGCCGGCGGACGGCGTCCAGTCCGGGTCGAAGGAGCGGATGGTGCCCTCGGTGTCGAAGGCGAGGCGCAGCCCGCCGGGAAGGGCGACCTCGACGTGCGGCTCGGTGTCGGCGCCGGGCGGCGGATCCAGGCCGAGCACGCGGTAGAAGGCCAGGCTGCGGGCCATGTCGGTGACGATCAGGCCGATCAGGTTGAAGGTCGGTGCTGGCATGGCCGCAGCCTAGGACCGCTCGTGGTGGGTGGTCTTGTCAAAAACGGACGTCGACGCCGGCGTCGAGGACCTCGGCGGCGTCGGCCACTCCGGCGGCGTCCGTCGGCACCCGCGGACCGCGCGCCGCGAGCGCCGCCGGGCGCACCACGCCGTCGAACACCAGCTCGGCCGGACCGCGCAGCAGCACCGTGTCCGACCGCCAGATGACCACCAGGCCCCCGCCGGGGACGTCGACCGCGACCTCGACCGCGGACCCGGCGGCCGCGGCGGCGACCACCGGCCCGAGACCGGATACGGCAGCGGAGCCGGACCGGGGCGCGGCGAGAGGAGCGTCGGGACGCAGTCCCTGCCGGCGAGCCCAGGCGACGGCGACCGCGCAGGCACCGGTGCCGCAGGAGGAGGTCTCGCCGACCCCGCGCTCGTACACGCGCATGGCCACGCCGCCCGGCCGGTCGACGACGATCTCGACGTTCACGCCGTCCGGGAAGTCGACCGGGGAGAACGTGGGGGGGCGGGTCAGGTCGAGGCGAGCCAGGGCGGCGGCGTCGAGGTCGTCGGCGAAGCAGACCGCGTGCGGGTTGCCCATCGAGACGGGCGCCGCGGTGAACGAGCGCCCGGCGACGGTGACCGGCGCCCCGGCACTCGCGCCGGGCCGCGGGACGCCCATGTCGACGGTGACGTCGCCCACCGCCGGCACGTCCACCAGCCGCAGCCCGGCCCGGGTGGCGATCGGGAAGCGCCCGGGCTGGGCGTAGCCCGCCGCGACCAGGTAGCGGGCGAACACCCGGGCGCCGTTGCCGCACATCTCGGCGATCGACCCGTCGGCGTTGCGGTAGTCCATGAACCAGCGGGCTGTCCCGGCGCCGGCGGGCGCGGCGGCCTCGGGCGCGGCGGCCGCGAGCACCACCCGCAGCACGCCGTCGGCGCCGATGCCGGTGCGGCGGTCGCACAGCGCGCGGACGAGTTCCGGGGTCAGCTCGAGGTCGCCGTCCGGATCGGGCAGCACCACGAAGTCGTTGCCCGTGCCATGACCCTTGACGAAGCGCAGCTCCCGATCGTCCCGCACGCGCTCATCGTACGGGCGGCGTCAGCCGGCGGCCGCCTGGACCCAGGGCCGAAGACGATCATCGGACCAGGCCGGGGGTTTGTACCAGCGGTCGGGACGGCCGCGGCCGAGCGCGATCAGCCGGGCGTCCTCGACCGGCACCGGCGGGCAGAACACCGGCCCGATCGCCCGGTCGCAGTCGAGGTCGAGCACCCGGCCGGCGAGCTTGGCGGTGTCCACCCCGTCGGCGACGACGGTCAGGCGCCGCTGGTGGGCGAGGCGGACGATCGCCGCCACCACCGCCTCGCCCTCCAGGTCGCGCATGGTCGCGCGCAGGAACGCCCCGTCGAGCTTGACCAGATCGAGCGGCAACAGGTCCAGCATGGTCAGCGAGCCGTACCAGGTGCCGAACGACTCCACGGCGATCGCCACGCCCAGCGCGCGCAACCGGTCGAGCAGCGGCGGCACGACCGGTGCGGCCAGGACCAGGGCGCGTTCGCTGAACTCCAGCCCGAGGGCGCCGACCGGCAGCAGGCGGCCGGACAGCAGCCGGTCGATCTCGGCGACGAACGAGGGGCTGGTCAGCTGGCGCCCGTCGACGTTCACCCACAGGCGGGGCGGGCGGATCGGCGTGCCGACGGCCATCCGGTGCCAGGTGCGGGCCTCGGTGACCGCCATCCGCAGCACCCACTGGTCGACCTGGTGGACGAGGCCGGCGGCGGCCGCGATCGGCATGAACTCGGCCGGGCCGAGCACCCCGCGCTCGGGATGCTGCCAGCGCGGATGCGCCTCCATGCCGGGTACCGACCCGTTGTGCAGGTCCACCTCGGGCTGGAAGTGCAGCCGCAGGGACCCGTCGTCGAAGGCGGCGTAGAGGGCGGGAACGAGGGTGAGGTCGGGCGGGCTGTCACCAGCGGCGGGCGGCGCGGTCACATCGATCTCTCCAGACGCCGAGCGGGACCGACCATCGGCGCGCCGGTGCCGGCGGCGCCGCGGCCTGGCGCCGACCGTGGCCCCGGCGATCGGCCGAGGACCGGTCACCCGTCAGAGGGAACCCACCAGCCGTAGCGCCTGGGTGACGTCCGGTTGGCGAAGCCAGACTATCCGCTCATCTCGCCGAAACCAGGATCTTTGCCGCCGCGCGAAGCGGCGGGTCGCGGTAATTGTTGCCAGCTTGGCCTGATCGGCGGACTCCATTGCGCCGTCAAGCCACGCGAGCAGCTGAGCATACCCAAGCGCACGGGATGCCGTACGACCATCCCGGAGGCCTTTGTCCGACAACTGTCGCACTTCGTCCGGAAAACCCGTCTGCCACATTCTCTCCACCCGTTGCTCGATGCGGATGTCGAGATCGTCGCGGTCGACGCCGATCTGGATGACGTCGTACACGTAGTGATGCTCGGGCAGGGTCGCCTCGAAGGTCCCGGTCAGATCGACGACCTCCAGGGCGCGCACGAGGCGACGGCCGTTGGTCGGCAGGATCGCCGCGGCGGCGCGCGGCGCGCGGCGGGCGAGCTCCTCGTGCAGGGCCGGCGCGCCGCGGCGGGCGAGCTCCTCCTCCCAGCGGGCCCGCACGGCTGGATCGGTGCCGGGAAAGGTCAGGTCGTCGAGGGCGGCCCGCAGGTACAGCCCCGAGCCGCCGACGAGCACAGGCACCCGGCCCACGGCGAGCAGCCCGTCGATCACCCGCCGGGCGTCGTGCTGGTAGCTCGCGACGTCGGCGGCACGGGTCACCTCCCAGGCGTCCAGCAGGTGGTGGGGCACCCCCCGGCGCTCGTCGAGCGGAACCTTGGCGGTGCCGATGTCCATGCCGCGGTAGAGCTGCATCGAGTCGGCGTTGACGACCTCGCCGCCGAGCGCGAGGGCGAGGGCGATGCCCAGATCACTCTTGCCCGCCGCCGTCGGCCCGACCACGGCCACCACCGGCCCGGGCAGTCCGCGGCCGCTCATGCCGGTGGCGCGCCGCCCTCGGCGGGACGGCGGGTCCAGGTGGCGACCAGGTAGCCGACGCCGTAGGGCGCGTCGTCGTACGTCACGTCGCCCTGCCAGGAGACGTGCGGCGCGCCGCACGGGGTCGTGGCCCGCAGCGCCCCCGCGAGGACCTGCCAGGATGCCCGACCGGCCGCGAGCAGGTCGGTGGCCAGCCCCGGGTCGAGGTCGAGCAGGCCGGCCGGGTCGGCGCCGGCCAGCGCGGCGGCCGCGGCGGCGTCGAAGGCCGCGGCCCGCTCGTCGAGACCGCCGGGCGCCTTCAGCGTGCGCCGGGCCGACCCGTCGCCCATCACCAGCAGCCCGAGCCGCTCCCCCGGCCCGCTCGACGCGGCCAGCCCGGCACCGAGATCCGCCGCCTCACGCGGCGAGTGGGCGGCCGGTACGCCGAGCGCCGAGCGCTCGCCCGCCCACCCGGCGGCGGCGAGCAGCCAGGCGCCCACCGTCAGGGACAGCGGCAGCTCGGGCGGCCCTGGCCGCGCCGCCGCGGCGGTGGGCGGCCCGAGCGGGACGGTCAGATCCACCCCGAAGCCGGCGAGCGTTCCCGTCGCCGTCGGTCCGTACCGGGTCTCGGCCGGCGCCTCGCCCACGACCACGATCCGGTCCGGGCACGCGGCGACCAGGCGGCGCACGGCGTCCACCGCGACGGCGCGGGCGGCCACGGGCTCCCCGCGCCCCACCTCCGGCAGGAGCAGTGGCGGATGCGGGCAGACCGCCGCGGCGACGAAGGTCATCGGGGGGTGCTCAGCGCGACCACCGGACCGGCCTCGGCCGCCGGCTCGGGCGGGCGCAGCGACGGCATGCCGAGCGCGACCGCGGGCCGCTGCTCGGGCCCCGCGTCGGCGGCGCGGCGGGCGTGCTCCCAGGCGTCGCCCGCGCGGGTGCGCCGATGCGACAGCAGCGGGCCGTCGGCCGTCAGGTGATGCGGCGCGCCCCGGGTCACCACCGTCTCCACCACGTCCCCGGGACGAGGACGTCCCCCCGCACCACCGTCGCCACCGGCACCGGCGTGGAAGTGGACCAGCCGGCCGTCGCGGGCCCGCCCGGTCATCCGACCGGTGGCGTCGTCCTTGCGGCCCTCGCCCTCCGCGACCAGCAGCTCGACCCGACGCCCGACCAGCTCGCGGTTCTGCTCCCAGGAGATGTCGTCCTGGAGGGCGACGAGGCGGGCGTAGCGCTCGGCGACGGTCGCGCGGTCGATCTGGCCGTCCATCGTGGCCGCCGGCGTACCCGGCCGCGGCGAGTACTGGAAGGTGAACGCGCCGGAGAAGCGGGCCTGGCGGACGACGTCTAGGGTGTCGGCGAAGTCGGCCTCGGTCTCGCCGGGGAAGCCGACGATGATGTCGGTGGTGATGGCGGCGTCCGGCATCGCGGCCCGCACCCGATCGATGATGCCGAGGTACCGCTCCTGGCGGTAGGAGCGCCGCATCCGGCGCAGCACCGCGTCCGAACCGGACTGCAGCGGCATGTGCAGCTGGTGGCAGACGTTCGAGGTCGCCGCCATGGCGTCGATGACGTCGTCGGTGAAGTCGCGGGGGTGCGGCGAGGTGAAGCGCACCCGCTCCAGGCCCTCGACGCGGCCACAGGCGGCGAGCAGGCGGGCGAACGCGCCCGGGTCGCCCAGCGAGCGGCCGTAGGAGTTCACGTTCTGGCCGAGCAGGGTGATCTCCAGCGCGCCCTCCGCGACCAGCGCCTCGACCTCGGCGAGCACGTCGCCGGGGCGCCGGTCGCGCTCGCGGCCGCGCAGGCTCGGCACGATGCAGAAGGTGCAGGTGTTGTCGCAGCCGACGCTGATGCTGACCCAGGCGGCGTGGTGGCTCGCCCGGCGGGTCGGCAGGGAGCTCGGGAAGACCTCGAGCGCCTCGGCTATCTCGAGCTGCGCGGCGGCGTTGTGCCGGGCGCGCTCGAGCAGTACCGGCAGCCGGTGCAGGTTGTGCGTGCCGAACACGACGTCGACCCACGGCGCCCGGTCGAGGATCGTCGACCGGTCCTTCTGCGCGAGGCAGCCGCCGACGGCGATCTGCATGCCGGGATGGCTCTTCTTGACCGGGACGAGCTGGCCGAGGTTGCCGTACAGCCGGTTGTCGGCGTTCTCCCGCACCGCGCAGGTGTTGAACACCACGACGTCCGCCTCGGCACCGGGGCCGACCGGAACGTAGCCGGCGGACTCGAGTAGACCGGAGAGCCGTTCGGAGTCATGAACGTTCATCTGGCATCCGAACGTGCGTACCTCGTAGCTGCGGCCCTTCACGCTCCCCAGCCTACGGCGTGGCGTGGACCGGCCGGTCGCGGTGGACGGACACCCTTCCGCCGCCGCGCCCCGGCGCCGGCTCCGTCATCCTCCCGCCGCCCCCACCCATCCCAGGTTCCCATGTCAGCAGATATACAGATTGGCAGTTGAATGACACCAGTCGCGCTACTATGCGCCGAGTGGCCGGCGACCTGGGACGCGCCGGGCACGGCGCCGGACAAGACTTCCCCGCGACCTGTCGGGCCGGCGACTGCCTCGCGCGCCTGGCGGCGTCGGCGCCGCTCCGCCGGAATGATCGGCCCATCGCCCCGCTGTTTCGCGATCGTGTCGGAGGTCGGCGTGCCCCTGGTGACCCTTGAAGGTGTCAGCAAGTCCTTCGGCGACCATCGAGTACTCACCGAGATCGACCTCGCCGTCGACGCGGGCGAGGTGGTCGTCGTCATCGGGCCGTCCGGCTCGGGCAAGTCGACGCTGTGCCGCTGCGTCAACCGGCTCGAGACGATCGACGAGGGACGCATCCTCTTCGAGGACAGACCGATTCCGGCCGAAGGCCGGGAACTCGCCCATATGCGATCCCGGGTCGGCATGGTCTTCCAGTCCTTCAACCTGTTCGCCCATCGCACGATCCTCGACAATGTGACCCTGGGTCCGGTGAAGGTACTGGGGCAGAAACGGGCGGCGGCCGAGGCCCGGGCTCGGGAACTCCTGGAGCGCGTGGGCATCGCGGACAAGGCGGACAGCCTGCCGCGACAGCTTTCCGGCGGCCAGCAGCAGCGGGCCGCGATCGCCCGCGCGCTCGCCATGGATCCGGTCCTGATGCTTTTCGACGAGCCGACCTCGGCACTGGACCCGGAGATGATTTCCGAGGTCCTCGACGTGATGCGCTCGCTGGCCTCGTCGGGAATGACGATGATCGTGGTGACGCACGAAATGGGCTTCGCGCGTTCCGCCGCGGACCGGGTCGCCTTCATGGCGGACGGCCGGATTCTCGAGATCGCCCCGCCCGCCACCTTTTTCGACGCCCCCCAGACGGATCGCGCCAGGGACTTCCTGGCCCGGATCCTGCGGCACTGACCATGCCCGCGCAGGCGCCGACGGTCCGGGCGGCACACCCACGGCACGCCCCACCAGCACAGGCGGGTGATCCGACGCGACCGCGGCCTGGCCGGACCGATCCGCGCCGGCGGGGGCGTGCCACGACATCCGTCCTCATCCCCGGGACCACCGGCCGCGCCAGGGCCGCGTCTACCGACAACAGCGGAACCACCAAGACCACCATCGGCGCCACCGGGACAGCGTCACCGTCATCCGACCCGTGCTCCGGTCCCCTTACGCGGAGCGCACCGAGAGGAATGTTCATGCGCGTACCGTTTACCCGCAGCCGGCTGCAGCCCGCCGGAGCTCGCCCCCACTCGCCCGCGGCTGCCGGCCGGGCGGTCCCCTCCGCGCGTTCCGGCGGCACCCGGCTCGGCAGCGGCGCCAGGCGCGACGCGCGCCGGCGCGGGGGCGCGCTGATGCTCGGCGTGGCGATGCTCGCCGCGCTGGGGCTGACCGCCTGCGGCAGCAGCGACGACGGCGACTCGGCGACTCCCAGCGACTCGGCGAGCTTCGCCCCGGGCACGACAATGGCCCGCCTACACGACGCAGGAAAGATCACCATTGGGACGAAGTTCGACCAGAACTACTTCGGTCTGAAGAACCTCAGCGGCAAGCCCGAGGGCTTCGACGTCGAGATCGCCAAGATCATCACAGACGGGCTGGGAATCCCGCGTGATCACGTGAACTTCGTTGAGACCGTCTCGGCCAACCGCGAGCCTTTCATCCAGCAGGGCCGCGTCGACATGGTGGTGGCCACATACACCATCAACGACAAGCGCAAGAAGGCTGTCGACTTCGCCGGGCCGTACTTCATCGCCGGGCAGTCGATCATGGTGGCGAAGAACAACACGACCATCACCGGCAAGGACTCGCTGGCCGGCAAGAAGGTATGTTCGGTCAGCGGTTCCACCCCGGCCGAGAACATCCGCAAGGTGGCCCCCGCCGCGCAGCTGGTGTTGTTCGACGGCTATAGCAAGTGCGCCGACGCCCTGAAGAACGGCCAGGTGGACGCGGTCACCACCGACAGCGTGATCCTCCTCGGCATCATCGACAAGGACCCGGAGGCCTTCAAGCTGGTCGGTGGCACGTTCACCCGCGAGCCTTACGGCATCGGTATCCACAAGGGTGACACCGCTTTCCGGACGTTCATCAACGACACCCTGGAAGCCGCGTACAAGGACGGCCGTTGGGCGAAGGCGTTCTCCTCCACCGTCGGCAAGGTGGTGCCGAACACGCCGACGCCGCCGCCGGTCGACCGCTACACCTCCTGACCGGCCAGGGGCGCGCGGGTCGGGTCCGGCCCGCACGCCCCGGCCGCCGGCCCCGCGCAGCCGTTGCCCTGGACGGTGCCCAGCGGCCGTAACCCCGGACAAGGGAGCACCGCGATCGACGCCGTTCTCGACAACCTCGACATCTTCGCCGAAGGCTTCCGCCGCACGGTCGCGCTGAGCGTGCTGGCCGCGGTCGCGGCGCTCCTGGTCGGCACCGCGCTGGCGGCGATGCGGGTCTCGCCCGTCCCGCCGCTGCGCTGGTTCGGCACCGCTTACGTGCAGACCGTGCGCAATACGCCACTGACCGTCATGTTCTTCTTCGTCGTCTTCGTCCTGCCGCAGGTCGGCGTCGTGTTCTCGTACTTCGTGTTCGCGGTGGTCGCGCTGTCGATCTACCATGCGGCACTCGTCTGCGAGGCGGTGCGGTCGGGCATCAACGGGGTCGACGTCGGCCAGGCGGAGGCCGCCCGGGCGCTCGGGCTGACCTTCTCGCAGAACCTGCGGCTGATCGTGCTGCCGCAGGCGTTCCGCAACGTGCTCCAGCCCCTCGGCAGTGTGCTGAGCGCGCTGATCCGCAACACGTCCATCGCGGCCGCCTTCGGCGTCCAGGAGCTGACCGGCGTCGTCCAGCGGCTGACCACGGCCAACCCGGACTCGGTGATCGCCGTGCTGCTCGGGGGCATGGTCGGCTACCTGATCCTCACCCTGGCGTTGGCGGGCGCGCTGGCGCTGGCCGAGCGGCGGGCGGTGACGATCCGGTGAGCAGCACACCGATCGTGCTCGCCGATCCGCCGGGGCCGCGGGGACGGCGGCGAATTCTGATCGCCAGCTTCGTCGCGATCCTGGCCCTGGCCGGCCTGGTCACGCTCGCGGCGCTGCGACTGGCACACCGGGGCCAGTTCGACAGCGAGCTGTGGAGCGTGTTCGTCGACCACCCGGACCTGCGCACCCTGCTGTGGCACGGCCTGCTCGCCACGCTGCGGGCGGCGCTCACGGCGATGGCCTTCGCCGTGGCGGTCGGCATCGCGCTGGCGGTGGGCCGGATGTCGGCCAGGCGGGTGGTCCGAATTCCGGCGACCGGCCTGGTGGAGCTGTTCCGCAGCGTGCCGGTCCTCATGCTGATGCTGTTCGCCTACCTGGGCCTGCCAGCCCTCGGCTGGAAGCTGTCCGCCTTCTGGGCGGTCGTCCTCGGCCTGACCGCCTACAACGGCGCGGTGCTCAGCGAGATCTTCCGGGCGGGCATCGGATCGATCGACCGAGGCCAGTCGGAGGCGGCGGCCGCGCTGGGCCTGCGGCCGGGGCAGACCTTCCGGCTCGTCCTGTTTCCCCAGGCGGTGCGGCGGATGAGCCCGGCCCTGGTGAGCCAGCTCGTCACCCTGCTGAAGGACACCTCGCTGGGTTTCGTGATCGCCTACAGCGAGCTGCTGCGGTCCGGGCGCGGGGCCGTCGAGTTCCTCGGCAGCCGCTACGCGGTGCCCGTCTACACCGCCGTCGCGGTGCTGTACATAGCCACGAACGGCGCACTGTCGTTTCTCGCGCACTGGCTGGAGGGCCGGCAGAACCGCCGCCTCGGCAACGGACGGGCCGCACCGGGCGCGGCCGAGGCCACGGCGGCGGAGACCGGGACGGCACCGACGCCGCCCTGACCTGACGGGCCTGGGGCCCTGACGGGCCTAGCCCTGTCTTCCGCACGTTCGTGTGGTGAGACAGCTACGTGGTTGATTGTTCGGATCGGGTCGGGTTGATCGGGATCCGTGGTGGCGGGTCTGGGACTGTTCGTGGCTGTGTCGGTTGTGGCG
>NZ_JCBATA010000065.1:0-44758 GCF_059816245.1 Frankia sp. RB5 | reverse complement strand
AGTCCGACTCCGACTACGACCGCGAAAAGCTCCAGGAACGGCTCGCGAAGCTCGCCGGCGGCGTCGCCGTCATCAAGGTCGGCGCCGCCACCGAAGTCGAACTCAAGGAGAAGAAGCACCGCATCGAAGACGCGGTGTCCAACGCCAAGGCCGCCGTCGAAGAAGGCATCGTCGCCGGTGGCGGCGTCGCCCTCCTCCAAGCGTCGATCACCGCCTTCGAGAAACTCGACCTCTCCGGCGACGAGGCCACCGGCGCCAACATCGTCCGCCTCGCCCTCGAAGCCCCCATCAAGCAGATCGCCTTCAACAGCGGTCTCGAGGGCGGCGTCGTCGTCGACAAGGTCCGCAACCTCCCCACCGGCCACGGCCTCAACGCCGCCACCGGCGAGTACGTCGACCTCATCGCCACCGGCATCATCGACCCCGCCAAGGTCACCCGCTCCGCCCTGCAGAACGCCGCGTCGATCGCCGGCCTCTTCCTCACCACCGAGGCCGTCATCGCCGACAAGCCGGAGAAGAACCCGGCTCCCGCCGTCCCGGGCGGCGGCGGCGACATGGACTTCTGAGTCCAGCCGCGGCAACGAAGGCGGCTCCGCTTCGGCGGGGCCGCCTTTCGCCGTTTATGACCGATTCACGCGGGGATCTACCCCGAATGGGGTAAACTTTCCTGGTAGACGTGGAAAGAGCCGTCTCCGCGGACGGGAGGTTCCGCGGAGACGGCTCTTCAGCCTGGGAGCAGGCGCCACACTCGGGACGGAGCGGACGCAGGGAGGCACTCCCCGAGACGGCCGTATGCCGGGCAAAGTCCGCGCGGCCATCCTCAACGGCGATCAAGATACCATCGTGTATTGCGGCAGACAAGAGTTTTATGTCACTTATTTTCGACAATTCATGGACGGTCGATCGTTAGCCATCGACGAATTGGGCGACACGGACAATTAACGCGCCGAGCCTTTCGACAGGGCCGGTGCGGGAGGGCACGATAGGCATCGTGGTCCAGGCAGCCCCGCACTCCCGCTCCCGCCGCCCCTCGGTGACGATCCCCACACCTCCGGTGCGGGTGGAGGATCTCGACGCCGCCGGTCCCGGCGACGCACGCCTCGAACTGCTGGACGGGCTCTGCGTCCTGCGGCCCTGGCCAACGCCGCTGCGGGCCCGCGTCACCAGTCGGCTCACCCACCTGCTGACCGAGGCCGCCACCTCCGGCGCGCATGTGCTGCCGGCCGGCGTGGGGGTGGAGCTGTCGCCGCGCTGCCTGCTCGTCCCCGACCTCGTGGTCGCCGCGAGCCCGGCGGGCGAGGATCGCCGGCTGCGGGAGACCCCGTTCCTGGTCGTCGAGGTGGCCGACGCGAGCACCCGCCGCTACGACCGGACCCTCAAGCTCGACCTCTACCGCGAGCACGGCGTCGTGTCCTGCTGGCTGATCGATCCGGACACCACGACCCTGGAGGCGTACGAGCTGGTCGCCGGCTCCTACGTGGCCACCAGCGCCACCGGGCCGGACGGCGTCTTCACCACCACCCGGCCCTTCCCGGTGACCGTCCGGACCGCGGAGCTGATCGACCCGCCCGACGCGGAGTGAGCCGGCCCGCCGCCGGTGCCCGCGCCTAAGCCTGACCGGAGGTCTGGTCGGGGTCGGGGATGTCGTCGGCGTCGACGATCGTGTAGGCGTAGCCCTGCTCGGCGAGGAACCGCTGCCGGTGGGCGGCGTACTCCTGGTCGAGGGTGTCGCGGGCGACGACGGTGTAGAAGTGCGCGGTCCGGCCGTCCGCCTTGGGCCGCAGCACCCGGCCCAGGCGCTGTGCCTCCTCCTGACGGGACCCGAACGTGCCCGACACCTGCACCGCGACCCCGGCCTCCGGCAGGTCGATGGAGACGTTCGCGACCTTGGAGACGACCAGGGTGGTGATCTCACCGGTCCGGAACGCCTCGAACAGCCGCTCGCGCTCCCTGTTGCGCGTCGAGCCCTGGATGACGGGCGCGTCCAGCATCTCGCCGAGCTCGTCGAGCTGGTCGAGGTACGCCCCGATCACCAGCACCCGGTCGTCGGCGTGGCGCTGGACGAGCCGGCGCACCACCGCCCGCTTGCTGTAGGCCGTGGCGCACATGCGGTAGCGCTCCTCCGGCTCGGCGACCGCGTAGGCCATCCGCTCGTCGTCGGTGAGGGTGACCCGCACCTCGGTGCATTCGGCGGGCGCGATCCAGCCCTGCGCCTCGATCTCCCGCCACGGCGCGTCGTACCGCTTCGGCCCGATCAGACTGAAGACGTCACCCTCCCGACCGTCCTCGCGCACCAGGGTCGCGGTGAGCCCCAGGCGGCGCCGGGACTGGATGTCCGCGGTCATCCGGAACACCGGCGCCGGCAGCAGGTGCACCTCGTCGTAGACGATCAGGCCCCAGTCGCGCGCGCCGAACAGCTCCAGATGCAGGTACTCGCCCTTGCGGCGGGCCGTCATCACCTGGTAGGTCGCGATGGTGACCGGGCGGATCTCCTTGCGCTCGCCGGAGTACTCGCCGATCTCGTCCTCGGTGAGCGTGGTGCGGCGCAGCAGCTCGTGGCGCCACTGGCGGCCGGCGACCGTGTTCGTCACCAGGATCAGCGTGGTCGCCCCGGCCTGGGCCATCGCCGCCGCGCCGACGATCGTCTTGCCCGCCCCCGACGGCAGCACGACCACCCCGGAGCCGCCCTCCCAGAAGCCCGCGACCGCGCCCTTCTGGTACTCGCGCAGCTCCCAGCCGTCCTGCACCAGCTCGATGGGGTGCTTCTCGCCGTCGACGTAGCCGGCGAGGTCCTCCGCCGGCCAGCCGAGCTTGAGCAGCGCCTGCTTGAGCCGCCCCCGCTCGGAGGGATGCACGAGGATGGTGTCATCGTCGAGGCGCTCGCCCAGCATGGGCGCGACCCGCTTGGCCCGCGCCACCTCGACGAGCACCGCCCGGTCGAGCGCGCGCAGCACCAGGCCGTGGACCGGGTCGTTCTCCAGCCGAAGCCGGCCGTACCGGTCCATCGTGTCGGCGACGTCGACGAGCAGCGCGTGCGGCACCGCGTAGCGGGAGTGGCGCACCAGGGCGTCGACGACCTGCTCGGCGTCGTGCCCGGCGGCGCGCGCGTTCCACAGCGCCAGCGGGGTGATCCGGTAGGTGTGCACATGCTCCGGGGAGCGCTCCAGCTCGGCGAACGGGGCGATCGCCGCCCGCGCCTCGGCCGCGCCCGCATGGTCGACCTCCAGCAGGAGGGTCTTGTCCGACTGCACGATCAACGGGCCGTCCACCATGCATCGACGGTACAGGCGGCCACCGACGGAACGGACGGACGGCCGGCGCGGGCGCGCGGGCCGGACGCGCGGGCCGGACGAACGAGGCGGACGAACGAGGCCAGCGAGGCGGACGAACGAGGCGTCAGCGTTGGGTGGCGCCGCCCACCGACGGCACGCCGAAGGTGTCGTCGACCTCGGCGACGCCGGTCACCCGGTGCAGCGCGAAGCGGCGCGAGGCGGCACTGATCTCGTCCCACGCGCTCAGCCACCCGCCGTCGACGGCGGTCGGGCGCACGATCCGGTCCCGGGGGGTGCCCTGCTGATCGACATAGCCGAGCAGGACCCGCCGCCGCTCCCGCACCGCGCCCTGCAGCATCACCAGGATGAGCGGGGCCGACCGGGTGAACCCGACGCCCACCCCGCGGGCGGCATCGACCGCCGCCCGCACCTCCCGCGCGCCGTCGTCGCCGCGGCGCACCAGCCGCAGCACGTCCCGGGCCTGCGCGAGCCGGGAGTCGGCGACGTCGTTCGAGGCCGGGCGCGAGCGGGCCGGCGTGCGGTGCACGGTCGGGCGGCTCAGCAGCACCCGGCCGTCGGCCGCCTCCGCGACCGGCGAGTAGCCCGCGTCGCGCAGGCCGACGAGCACCTCGGCGGTCGGCAGCGGGGAGATGACGATCGTCGGCGCGATGCGGCGCAGCCCGAGCGCCTGGGTGCGCCGGCTCGCGACGACCTCGGCGAGCAGCGCGGTGTCGTCGCAGCGCAGATAGCTCGCCGCCGGGCCGGCTCGCAGCCGGCCGTGGCGGCGGGCGGTGTCGTCGATCAGGTAGCTCAGGCCCTGCGGGACGCCGGTGCGGGCCAGCCGGTCCAGCTCGGCGTGGATCTCCTCGGCCGTCAGGCCGGAGTCCAGCGCCCGGCGCAGCGAGTCCTCGGAGAAGCGGTAGACGGTCGCGGCGCCGGTCGACTCGACGTCCGCCATCCGGGCGACCCGCGCCGCCGCCGTGGGCGTGAGCGGCCCCGGCGCGACCGCGGTCAGGTCGGCCTGCAGCAGTAGTTCCTCTACCGGAGCCGGCAGCAGCGGCGCCAGCGCGTCGGCGAGCTGCGCGCACAGCGCCGCGTCGCCGCCCGACGGCCGGCTCGGCGGGCCGGCCAGGCGCGCCGGGTCCGCGCGTTCCGCCTCCAGCCGCGCGGCGAGCAGCCGGCCCACCGTGGTCGGCGCGCCGCGGCCGATCAGGCCGAGCAGCTCCGCCTCGGCCAGCGTGCCGTCGATCATCGCCGCCAGCAGCGACCCCGACCGGCGCGGCGACCGCCAGGCCAGCAGGGCGCGCAGCGAGGCGTCGTCCGGTGCCACACCCGGCGGCGCGGCCGCGAGCGCGCGCAGCACCTCGGCGCGGACCTCGACGGCGGCGGGGCGGCGCACGTCCAGCGACATGGCGGCGATCTGCCGGCCCCGCTCGTCGCGCTCGCCGACCAGCCAGGAGGCGACCGGTGCGCGCAGCCAGCCCTCGACGAGCGCCGCCCAGCGGGCGGGCACCAGCTCGGTGCCCCAGCGGTCATAGGTGGCGGTGGGCATGTACTGGACGTCGACGCCGGCCGTCGCGTCGACGAGCCCGGCGGCCGCGGCGAGTTCGACGACGAACGCGGCCGTCCGCTCATCGGTGTCGAGCAGCCGGGCGGCGGCCCGCAGGTCGCGCACGCTCAGGCCGCCGGTGCGCAGCGGCGTCACCGGCGCCGCGCCCCAGGCGTCCAGGATGGTGGCGACCCAGCGCACCACCGTGCCCGCGGCGAGGGCCGCCGCGCCGTCGGCGGCCGGCACGCCGATCTCGGTGCCGGTCAGCGCGGGTGGACGCGGATGCAGCGGGCCGGCAGGCCGCTCGCCCCGCGCGGCAAGGCCCACCTCCCGGGGCAGCTCGACGGTCTCCTCGTCGATCCCGATGACCAGCCCGCGGGCCAGCAGCTCCTCGACCGGGCCGCGAGCCCCGGCGAGGACCGGCACCCGGCCGGCCTCCGCGGAGGTCCCGAGCGCGGGGCCCGCGGCCAGCCGGTCGAGCAGCGCGCGGGCCCGGGGCGAGCAGTCGTCGAGCCAGCCGCGGACGGCGGCCGGATCGTCGAACCTCCGGCCGAGGGTCTCGATCAGCTCCGCGCGGGCCGCGACGGGCTCGCCGAGCACGCCGGCGATGCGGGCAAGCTGGTTCTGCCGGTAGGCGCCGAGACACTCCCGCACCGGCCGGCCGAGGCCGAGCGGGCGCGACCCGACCAGATCGACCACCATGCCGACGACGCGCAGCCCGTCCCCGTCTCCCCAGACCAGGCCCAGCTCGCGCAGCCGATCCACCACGGCGGCGAGCCCCGCCACCGCCTCGCCGTCGACGCCGCACAACGTGGCCAGCCGGTCGAGCGACACGCCGCCCGGCAGGAGGGTCAGCGCCTCCAGCACCTCGCAGGCGCCCGTGTCGAGCCGCTCCATGGCCCGGGCGACACTGACCCTGACCTCCAGCCGCGCGGCGAGGATGTCGAAATCGGGCGGCGGCGGGGTGGCGAGGTCCGGTCGCAGCAGGAAGAGCCGGACCAGCGCGTCGTCCGGCCTCGCGCGCAACCAGCCCGCCAGGGTCACGGGCTCGTCTCGCACCTCGTCGTCGGCCGGTATCGACATCCTCATGACGGTAGCCGGCGGACCGCCCGGTGGGCAGGGCGGCGGTCGCTACCCCGGGCGCGCCGCCCCGCCGGAGCGCGCCGGCGACTCGCAACCGCGCCTCGATCCGGCCTCGTGCCGGCGGATTCCCGGCGCTCCCGCGACCGACAGCTCCGCGCCGCGCACGGCCGGCCCGCCGCCGCCCGCGCCCCGGGTGAACCGGACGATGCCCACCTGGTCGAGCACCCAGCCGCAGCAGGTGTCCCAGCGCAGCACGGCGATGGACGGGTCGGTACCGCCGAGCGGGCGCAGGACGGCGAACGCCCAGTCGGGCGCGCCCGTCGACGTGCGGATGCCGGTGATGCGCAGATCCTCCGCCGAGGCGGCGGACACCAGCGGGCTGTCCAGGATCGCGCCGGCGATCGCGACGGCCTCGGCCTCCGTCGCCGGCCGGCCCGGCCCGTCGGCGACGTCGGACGCCATGGCGCCCGCACCGGAGCGGCCCGACGCCGTCCAGTCACGCCGCGGGGCGCCCTGACCGGCCGCACCTGCCAGCGGGACCGCGTGGGCTGCTGCGGATCTCGGACGCACGTGGCCTCCTTGGATGCCTTCCTGGCGGGCCGGGGCACGCGTTCGGTCGACCGTCGGCGACCCGGACGCCCTGGAGACACCGCGCGCGGCCGCCTCCGGTGAGGCGCCGCACGCGAGGGGCGTCACGGCAAGACGAGGTCGACGGAATGCGACAGACCTACCAATACCTGATTGGACACGCCCGAGACGGCAGGGCGCAAGGGGAATCGACGAACTGGAACACGCCAATTTTGCCCGGTCCGCCTCGCTCGCCAACGCGCTCGGGAACTCCGCTCGCACCAGGAGATCCCAGGTTACCCGGACATTGATTCGATCACACGCAAGGACGACCATAAAGCGACAAGCACAACAACAGGCGACAACGCCCACTCTCGGCGAGACAAACCATCAGTTACGTCACGGCGCGCGACCACTTTCTCCGCGCCCCCAAAGCGGCACCACGTATCGGCGCACCCGCCGCCCCCGGTCGTCTCCGGTCGACGCCGTCCGGCCCGGTCGACGTCAGTGGCCCCGGTCGACCCGGTCGACCCGGTCGACCCGGTCGACGAGGAACGAAAGGTGGTTGGCCCGACCCCAGTCCGCGAGCCGGGTCAGGACGCCGGCATCGCCGGGCAGGGCGAGCGTCCGGCCGATCGACACGCCGACAACGATCACCGAGACCACGATGGCGGCCCGCAGCACGGCCAGCACGCCCCCGCGGCCGCGCCGGGCTCCCTGACCCCGCCGGTCGCGCCGCACGCCAGGGCCATCCTGCCCGGCGGCCGGCGGGTGGTCGTCCCACCGGCCGACGGCTGGGGGCGGGTCGTCCCATCGTCCGGCGGACGCGGCCGGGTCGCCGCCGGGGCGAGACACGCCGGGCGCCCGCGGCGGGGGCCCGTCCAGCCGCACGGGCGCCTGCCGGCCGGTGAAGCTGACGTCGTCCAGCGCCGGCCGTCCCGCCGAGCGCCCCGGCCCGCCGGGCGGGGGCGGGCCGACGCCCGGAAGGGCCGGGCGCACGCCGGTGGTGCTGACCTTCTCCAGCGGCCCGGAACCGGCGGTGCCCGCCTCGTGGCCGGCCGGGCGCGGCTTCCGCGCCGGCGACGCGGGCCGGCGCGGACGGTCCCCGGGCCGTTGCGGGTCGCGGCGCGCGGATGACGCGCCACTGGCCGGTTCCTGACCACCATTGCGAAATGCGCGCGGATCCGCGGTGTCGGGCTGACGGAATCCCGACCCCGCAGGAGGGCCGTCGCCAGGAAAGCCTGTCGGTGCGGAGCGTGCGGGTGCGGGAACACCGCGATCGTCCGTGTACCGAGCGCTGGCGGGATGGGCATCGGGATCCGACGGCCACGCCGCCGGTGCCGCGAAACCCGCCCGCGGGCCGGCGGGAGGCGTTCCCCCGGCGGCCTCGTGGGCCGGACCGGCTGGATCGTCGGCGGGATCGTCGGCGGGATCGACCGCGATGACCTCGGCACCGCCCGCGGTCGGGTTGCCGAACGCGACCGCCCGAAAGGTCTGGCGGGGACCCGCGGCCGCGGCCCCCGCCGGCCGGCCCCCCGCCGGGGGCCGCCGTTCCCGGGGCGGCTGCCGCCGTTCGGGCGCCGGGTCGGTCTCCATGTCGGCGGGATCGAACGCCGCCGCCCGGCCAGGCTCGGGGCCCACCGCGGGACGCCGGTCCGCCCGGGGCGCCTGGCCGGATGGCGGGAGGGCCGGCAGCGTCCCGAACGCGACGATCCGGCCGCCGCCCGTGGGTGGACCGGACGGCCCGAAACCGGCCGCCGGACGGCGGCCGCCCGCTTCCGGCGGCTCGTCCCCCGCTCTCTCGCGGTTCCGGCCCTCTGCGACCACCGCCCGCACCTTCCGCTTCCGCGTCGCGCCACCGCGCCGCCGCGCCCTCGGGTCACCGGCACACGCAACACCGGCACATCACCACACGACTGCGGGTTGACAGGCACAACCCTGACGCTGATCACGGTCATCTGCGGCGATCCAGCCCAGACTAGCTCCCACCCCGGACAAAAAGGGCCCCCATGCCGCCCCGGCCGGGACGCGACCCGTTCCGCCCGCCCTACCGAAGGCCGAGGCCGACGCCCTCGCGGGCCGCGAGCATCACGGTCTGCGGACCCGGCAGACCCGTTCGAGGACGAGCCCCCCGACGAGCAGCACCACCGCGGCGGCGAGCCCGAGGCCAGCGGTGATCGCGTCGCTGCCGGCCGTGGGGAACTCATCAGTGCGCGGAATGGTGTAGCCGAGCACACCCGCCCAGCCCCCGGCGAGGGCCGACCCCGTCACCGAGCTCGCCTTGGCGAGCGCGGCCAGCCGGGCGACCGTCAGCGGCAGAATCGGCCGGGTGCCCGGCCGGCCCGCCAGCCTGCGCCGCGTCTGCCCGGCGACCTGCAGCTCGATGATCCCGATCAGGACGACCGACAGCGGCGCCGTGCGCGGCAGTGTCGGGATCGACCGGTACGCCCACCACAACAGCAGATATCCGAGCACGCCGAAGACGACCGCCACCACGACGAGGTCACGGGCGCGCGTCGGCCTCACCCCGCCGTTCCCCCCTCGTCCAGCAGCATGCTCGCGCCGCGCCGCAGGCCGGCGAGCTCGCCGTCGCGCGACATCCGGGCGACAAGGTCGGCGACCCGGCCGTGCCCGGGCAGGACGGCGTCCGGCTCCACGTCCAGCCAGGGCACGCAGACGAACGCCCGCAGATGCGCGCGGGGGTGCGGGAGGAGGATCTCCGGGTCGTCGCTGCGCCGCATGCCGAGGGCGATGACGTCCACGTCGAGCGTGCGCGGGCCCCAGCGCACCGTGCGGACCCGCAGCGCCTGCTCCTCCGCCGCCCGCGCCGCCGCGAGCAGCTCCCGCGGCGGCGCGGGTGCCGTCAGCACGACGGCGTTGAGATAGTCGTCCTGCTCGGGGCCGCCGACCGGCGCCGTCTCGTACACGGGTGAGCAGGCTGATACCCCGAGCAGCTTGTCGAGGCTGCGCACCGCGCCGCGCAGCAGTGCCCACCGGTCACCGAGGTTGGAGCCGAGGGCGAGCACCGCGTGGGCCGGACGGTCCGCGGGGGCTGAGCGATCCGCGGGGGCTGGACGATCCGCGGGGACCGGTCCGCCCGGCGCGCCGCCGCTCGTCATCGCCCGCCCTCCGCCGTCGTCACCGGGGCGGGCGTCATCGGGGCGGCCCGCCGTCGCCCGGCAGGGTCACGGTCACGGCCACGTCGGCGAAGACGAGGGGGATCGGTGCCGCCGGCTTGTGCACGGTGACCTCGGCGCGCGCCACCCGCTCCCGGCGGGCGCACGCCGCGGCGAGCTGGTGCGCGAGCGTCTCGATCAGATCGACGGGCGGGCCGGCGACGATCGCGGCGAGCTCCTCGGCGAGCTCGCCGTAGTGCACCGTGCGGGTGACGTCGTCCGTCCGCGCCGCCTCCGCCGCGTCCAGCCAGAGCACCGCGTCCACGACGAACTCCTGCCCCAGCTCGCGCTCGGCCGCCAGCACGCCGTGCCGGCCGCGCACCCGCAGGCCGGTGAGCGTGATCCGGTCCAGCGGGCGTCCGCCCGCGTCCGCCGCCGTCACCGGGGGAACCGCGGCGCTTCCTGCGCGCCGGCACGGCCGGGCACCGAGGCCGGCCGCTGCGTGCCACGCGGGGGCCTCGCGGCCAGGCCCGGCAGCAACAGTGGCGGCAGCCCGGGGCCGGCCGGCGACGGCGGGGTACCGGTGGCGGGCGCGTCGACGCCGGCCTGGCTGTCGGGGGCCGGATCGTCGCAGCTGCCCTGCCGCCAGGCGCGCACGACCCGCACGGCGTCGGCCGCCGGGCGCACCGCGTGCACCCGTACCCCCCACACCCCGGCCGCGGCCAGCAGCGCGGTGGTGGCCTGGGTGGCGTCGTCGCGCTCGTCGCTGGGGCGCACCGCGCCGCGCGGGTCGGCCAGCACCGAGCCGAGGAAGGACTTGCGGGACGTTCCGACCAGCAGCGGCCGGCCGAGGGCGGCGATCGCGTCGAGCCGGTTGAGCAGCGCCCAGTTGTGCGCCGAGGCCTTGGCGAACCCGATGCCGGGGTCGAGGATGACCCGGTCCTCGGCGATCCCGGCGGCCGTCACGACCTCCAGCCGGGCGCGCAGCTCGGCGACCACCTCGGCGACCACGTCGCCGTAGACGGCGCGGGTGGTCATGTCGGCGCTCGGGCCGCGGGCGTGCATGAGCACGTAGTACACGCCACGGTCGGCGACCATGGCCAGCAGGTCGGGGTCGACGCCGCCGGAGACGTCGTTGACCAGCACGGCGCCGGCGTCCACCGCTGCGGCGGCCACCGACACCCGGGTCGTGTCCACGCTGACCGTCACGCCGGCGGCGGCGAGCTCGGCGACCACCGGCAGCACCCGGCGCATCTCCTCGGAGGCCGCCACCCGGGACGCCCCTGGGCGCGTCGACTCGCCGCCGACGTCGATGAGGTCGGCGCCCTCGTCCACCATGCGCAGCCCGGCGCGCACCGCGTCGACCGGGTCGAGGAAGGTGCCCCCATCGGAGAAGGAGTCCGGGGTGACGTTGACGACACCCATCACCCTGGTGAGGCCGCCCGGCCGCAGCAGGTCGCCGCCGGCCCGGCTCACGCGGCGCCCTCCCCGACAGGCGCCGGGGCCGGGGTCGCCGCCCGGCGGTAGGAGTACCGGTAGACCGGTCGGAAGCCGAGCTCGGCGTACAGACGCCTGGCCACGGTGCTGACCTCCTCAACCTGGAGATAGGCGTGGGTGGCGCCCTGGTGCGCCGCCCACCGGGCGAGCGCGCCGAGGACGCGCCGGGCCGCGCCGCGACCGCGCGCCGCGGGCAGCGTGGCCATGCTGTAGATGCCCAGCCAGCGACCGTCGGTGACGCCACGGCCGACGGCCACCGGCACGCCGTCGGCGGTCAGCGTCACATAGGTGGTCGGCAGCCGCAGTCTCGCGAGCACGGCCAGGGTGCCGACGCGCTGCCCGTCGAAGGTGGTGAAGACCTGCCCCGCCACCCTCAGCCAGCCCTCGTCCGCGACGGGGCCGGCCCGGAGGTCGACGGCGGTGCCGCCCGCCGGGGCGGAGCCGGCGTCCGCGCGGGTGAGCCCGGCCAGCGGCGCGGAGCAGACGTCGGTCGGCCCGGTGTCGTCATAGCCGGCGTCGTCGAGCGCGGCGGGCAGACCCGATGGCCGGCTGACCGGCGTCAGCTGAAAGGTGGGGGGCAACCCGGCGGAGCGGTAGAAGGTCTCGACGGCCGCGAGCCCGGCGGCGAGATCCGGGACGTCGCCGCGCGCCCACACCGAGTTGCCGCGCCGCGACGATCCGGCCGAGGCCCGCAGCAGCCACCCACGGTGCTCGCGGACGGCCAGCGGCGGCCACGCCCGGTGCGCGACCAGCTCAAGCTCGCGGGCCAGCGACGCGTGCGCGCCGGAGAGCCCGCACCGCGGACCGAACAGCGGGTCGGGTGGGCTCGCCGCCGCGCGCTCACCCACCGCGAGGCACCACGAACGGCCCGACACCCGCGCGCCCACGGCGCGCCGGACGGGTCTGACGGAACTGCTGGGCCGCATCAGCCACCATGCCGAGGCTACCGACCGGACAGCAGGGGTGGCCGACGGCATCGCTCGGACCGGTGGTGCCAGCACCGCGCCCACCAGCGGGCACCATGAACGAATGTCATAATTTCCGGTTTATTGCGGATATGTTCCCATTCTGCCGCGCGCCTCCTCCGATCGCCACCGATGCGGACGCGGCACGCCCGGACACGTCCGCCCGATTCCGGGCGCATCCGCACAAGCCTTCCCCGTCCGGCGCGCCGAGGACGGGACTTCCTTCGTCCGTGTGCCCCGCGACCGGCTTCATACCCGGCGGAAAGTTGATCGACAGGCCCTCCAGGAGGCAAGATCGAGCTTGGAAACCGCGGAGAAACAACACGTAGAGCAACAGTGGCCTGCACATGGCGGCCCCCTGATCGTCACCTTCCGGCGCAAGGCACCTTCTACTATCGACAGCGGGGAAACCGGTGGATTCCGGCTGGTGCGGTCGGGACCGACCGGCGGCAACGTCGCCGCCGCGCCCAGTCCACCGGCAAGGCCGGACCGCCGACCGCCGGTCCGGATCGCCGCCGCCGTCGCCACCGTCGCCGACGGCCCTGGGACCTCGCACGGTCGAGTGGTCTCACCGTGCGCTCCCATCGGGTCGCCCCTCGCAGCGAGCCCTGCCCATCGCTACGTTGTCGGCACGGTCGCAGACCGTGGTGTTTTCGGAAGGAAGGACGCGCGGCATGCCGCAGTCAAGCGGATCCTCGCCAGACCGTCGCCCCGACCCAGGGG
The DNA here is from genome assembly GCF_059816245.1 of Frankia sp. RB5. NCBI lineage: Bacteria > Bacillati > Actinomycetota > Actinomycetes > Frankiales > Frankiaceae > Frankia > Frankia sp. RB5. Next base: position 31,986 of record NZ_JCBATA010000065.1, on the reverse strand, counting down.
GTCCGTCCCCGTCCGGCCGATCCGGCCCTTCACCAGCCAGGCACGCCCCGTCGACGGCGGGCGAGTCGATCAACATCCCGCCGGCGCGGACCCCGCCGGACGACCGCCCCGAGGACTACCCCGCGGAGCCACCTGCCCAGCCTCCGGTCGACCGGTGCGACCGAGGCCCCACCGGCCCCGGCACGGCCCCGCGGCTGCAGGTCCCCGACGGCCTCGCCGAGCTGGCCCGCGCCTCGGCCCTGCTGCGCCGCACGGCGCTGTTCGGCCGGGGTCCGCACGGCCCCGCCCCCTCGTGCGCCGCCCCCGACACCCATCCCGCCGCACTGTCACTCGCGATGCTCGGCGGGCGCTCCCCCTTCGACCTCGCCCCCGCCTGCCACGCCACCGCGGCCCCGGCCAGCACCACCACACCGGCCAGCACCACCGCACCGGCCGGGGTCGCGGGACCGCCCGGCGCCTCGGCATCCGAGGGCACCATGGCGGCCGCCGTCCCCGAACTCGCGGCGGCCCTGTCCGATCGTCGGCAGTTCCACCGCTACGCCGGGGCGGCGATGATGACCGCGCTGCTGGCCGAGGGCCAGATCATGGAAGTCTCCGACATGCTCGCCGCGAGCCCGATCCAGCTCGCGCTGGAACGCGCCGACGACATGCTCGGCGATCTGCTCGACGCGCACGAGCGCACCCCGCCCGCGCACATCCTCGCCCAGACCTCCCGGCTGCGCCGCGGCCTCGAGCGCCTCGGCCGCCGCTCGATGCCCGGCGGCGACGCCCGCCGCCGTGACCTGCTCACCGGCCGGGTGGCCGTCCTCGGCGCAGACGCGGCGTTCAAACTCGGCGACATCGAGCAGGCCCGCGCGCTGACCACGCTCGGCTTCCAGGCCGGTGACCTGGCCGGCGAGGGGCCGCTGCGCGGCTCCGCCCGGGAGGTCGCCGCCGTCAACGAGTTCTACGCCGGCCGGCCGGACGAGGCGCTGCGGCTGGCCCGTGACGGGCTCACCCACGTCGGTGACGGCCCGGTGCGCGCCCGGCTGGTCTGCCAGGTGGCGCGTTCCCTGGCGGCCCTCGGCGATGTGCGCGGCGCGGCCCAGGCCCTCGACGAGGCCTACGACCTCGCGGATCTGATCCCCCCCGACCAGTGGGGCCGGCCCGGTCCGAGCTTCGAGAACTTCAACCCGGTCGAGGTGTCGTACAACGCCACCACCGCGCTGTGCCTGCTCGGCCGGCCGCGGGCCGCGGAGGAGCACGCGGAGCTGGCGCTGCCGAAGCTCGACGCGATGGATGCCCCCGGCTTCCGCTCGGTGATCCGGCTCGACCTCGCCCTCGCTCTCGCCCGCCAGGGGCGCCTCGAGCTCGACCGGGTGTGCGACCTGGCCACCGAGGCGATCCAGATCTCCTGGGGACGCACGGTGGCGTCCGTCTCCGGGCGGGCGGACCAGCTGCTGACCGCCACCAGCCCGCACAGCGAGGTCCGCCAGGTGCGGGAGCTCGCCCTGCTGGTGCGGGAGTGGCAGCGCTCGGCGGCCAGCCAGCGGCCCGCCCCCGGCGCGGTCACGGCGCCGGCCCTGCCCGTCTGAGCGGACGGCCGGCGCACGGCGATGGCTGCCCGCTTCACCGCGGCGGCCACCCGCCGCGCGCTTGGCGAGATCTGTGCTCGCGCCGGACTGGACGACGCCGACGCGGTCCTGGTCAAACGGACGGTGAACGCCGTCTACCGGTTGCCCCGGGCGGGCGCGATCGTCCGCATCACCGGCTCGGCGGCGATGGCGCACCGGGTGGCGAAGGTCGTGCGGGTCGCGCGCTGGCTCGCCGAGCGGGACGTCCCGGCCGTCCGGCTGATGCCCGGGGTGGCCGCTCCGGTCGAGGCCGCCGGCCGTGTCGCGACCGTCTGGGTCGACGCGACGCCCCTCGGCGGGCCCGCGACCAACCCGCTCCCCCACACCGGTGACCTCGCCGGCCTCCTGCGCGTGCTGCACGGTCTCGGGCCACCGCATCCACCGCTACCCCCGTGGGATCCGCTGGACGACGTCCGCCGGCGATTATCCGACGCCGAGGCGCTGCCCGCCGACGACCACCGCTTCCTCGAGGACCTCGCCGAGCGGGTCGGCACGGCGCTCGGAGCCGTCCGCTACGCCCTTCCGCCGACGTTGATCCACGGCGACGCCCACCTCGGCAACCTGATCCGAACCGCCGACCAGGGCGTGCTGCTGTGTGACTTCGACGCCACCTGCCTTGGGCCGGCCGAGTGGGACCTCGTTCCCGTCGCCGTCGGCCACCTCCGCTTCGGTCGTGATCCCCGGTCTCACCGCGCACTCGCCGACCAGTACGGCTTCGACGTCACCGCCTGGGCGGGATTCCCGGTCCTGCGTGCCGTCCGCGAGCTCAAGCTGGTCACCAGCGTGCTGCCCGTGCTGGGCAGCAGCGCGACGGTCGCCGCGCAGTTCCGCGTCCGCCTCGACAGCCTGCGCCGCGGCGACGACGCCGCCCGCTGGTCCCTCTACCGTTGATCGTCCCCGCCGCGCCGTGCCCGTGCCGAGCCCGCCGGAGCGCGGTCCGACCGGGACGGCGGCCGTCGCCGACAGCGTCCGGACGCGAACGGCCATGGCAGGTCACAGCGGTTCGGACGGCCGGGCCGTGCGGTCCATGCGGGCGCGTGTCATTCTGGTCGGACCCGTCGGGGCGCTCCGGCGGGCCGCGACCGGCCTCGCGCCGCCCGCGTAGCTGACGGTCGGATCCCGCCCGTACGCCATCGGCGGACCGGCCAGCGCGCACGGTCGTACCGCCCGCCCCGGCCCCAGGGCCCGGGTCGCCCGATCGGAGGGGAGACCCTTGGACATCACGGAGGGAATGCCCGTACCGGGAGATCCGTTTCCCGTGCCCGCCGGCGGGCCGGGAGTCAGCACATGAGCGGCGACGGGCACGATCTCGGCGCCATCAGGGTCGGCGACGTCGCGGACCACGAGCGGCCCGCACCCCGCCGCCATCCCGCCGCCGCGGGCTGGAGCTGGACGGATGGCGAGGCCACGGGCTGGACGGATGGCGAGGCCGGGCGTCCAGCTCCCGCCACCGGCCCGGGCTGGTCGGTCGACAACACCCCCCGCCCCCACAAACCTGGTACCGACGCGCCGCCGTTCGGCGGCGTTCGTCCAGGCACCGCGGCACACGGTCCGGACGGAGCGTCCCGGCCGGCCCACTCCGTCCAGCAGTGGGACCACGCCCATCCCGGGGCCGCCGCCCAGCCGGGCGGACCTGTCCAGCCGGGCGGGACCGTCCCGGGCGTCTCGGACACCTGGCCGTCGATCCGCCAGCCGGAGCTGGACCCGGCCCCGGCGCCGGCCGGCCGGCACGAGGGCAGCGGCGGCGGCCGGATGCTGCCGATCGAGACACGCACCTTCGACCCGCTGCTCGACCAGTACCCCCTGACGACCCAGGTCGGCTTCGGCCAGGCCTACCCGCCACCCCCGCCTTCGGCGCAGACCCGGAACTGGCACGGGGAGCCCGCCGGGCCGCACCCGGCGCCCCCGCCCGCGCACCAGGCACCTCCCTCCCGTTCGATGCCTGCGCACCCGGCTCCGCACTCGCGCTCCACACCACCGGCGCAGCCGGCACCTCCCCCGCGCTCCGCACCACCGGTGCACCCGGCGCCTCCTCCGCGCTCCGCGCCTCCCCCGCATTCGGCACCGCCGGCGCACCCGGCGGCGCGGCCGGTGCCGGCGCCGCAGGGCCCGCCGCCCCACCAGCCGCCGCCCGGGGCGCCAGCGCGGCCCGACCAGCGGTCCAGGCCCGTCGATCCGCGTTGGACCGAGCCGATGCCGGCGCCACCGCGTCCGGGTGCCGCCGAGCCGCCACACCGCGACGGCTACCACCCGTCCGTCGAGTACCCCGCCCCGCCCCCGCCGCCCGGCAGCGTGTCGACACAGGCGCTGGTCATCGGTTCCCCGTTGACCGGGCCGGGACGGGAAGGCACCGGTTCGACGCGCGTCCCCTCGTGGCTGCGCGACCCCGACCAGCGCAGCGCCCCGGGCGAGGGCGGGGCCACCGGCGCCCGCCATCACCGAATCATCCCGCACGAGGCGCTGAGCCGCGGTGCGGCCGTCCCGGCGCCGCCCGTGCCCCCACCGCCGACGGTGCACCCGCCCAACACGCCGCCCGGGCCCGAGCTCCCGCCGCCGGGAGCGCTGTACCGGACCGATTCCGGCGAGCCGGGCTACCGGGATCCGGCCGACGCGTCGTCGCGTTCCGGACCGGCGGGCGGCACCGGGCGGCACCGGGCGCAGCCCCCGAACCGCGAGCCACGCCCGCAGGAGCGCACCGGACGGTCGGGCCGCACCGTGGTGCCCTACCCGCCGTACCCCGGCGATGATCCGGGCCCGCAGCCCGGTGCCGATCCGTACTGGGCGCCGCACCCGCACGAGCGGTACCCGGACGGGGGCGATCCGGCCGCGACCGCGCGGTACCAGGATCCCCGTGTTCACCCGCCGGCCGACCCGTACCGACCGGCGGCGCCGCGTCCATCCGGCTCGCAGCATCCATCCGGCACGCCTCACCCACCCGCCAGCCCGTATCCGACGGGCGCCGCGCGTCAGTCGGCGCCGCCGCGCCCGCCCGCGGCGCCCACGACCGGCGCGCGCGAGCCTGGCCGGGCTCTGCTCACCAGCGCGCTGCTGCCCCCGCCACCGCAGACGGCGTCCCGTGGTTGGCGCAAGCTCGTGTATCAGGTCTCCGCCGGGGCCGTGAATCCCGGGCCGTCCCCGGACGAGGTCCGTGACCTGCGGCTGGCTGCCCGGATTCGCACGCCGCTGCTGGACTGCCACCGGATCGCGGTGATGTCGATCAAGGGTGGGGTCGGCAAGACCACGACGACGGTCGCCGTCGGCTCGACCCTCGCGAGCCTGCGCGGCGACCGGGTGGTGGCGATCGACGCCAACCCGGACCGGGGCACGCTCGGCTCCAAGGTGCCCCGCACGTCCGCCCACACGGTGCGCGAGCTGCTCGAGGACGCGCCGCGGCTGCACCGCTACGTCGACGTCCGCAAGTACCTGTCGCAGGCCGACTCGCGGCTGGAGGTGCTGGCGTCGGCGAACGACCCGGAACTGTCGGACGCCTTCGGCGACGCCGAGTACCGCGCCGTCGACGACCTGCTGCAACGGCACTATTCGATCCTGCTCACCGACTGCGGCACGGGCATCCTGCACAGTGCCATGCACGGTGTGCTGGAACTCGCCGACACCCTGGTGATCGTCTCCTCGGCGACGGCGGACGGCGGCTCCAGCGCGAGCGCGACGCTCGACTGGTTGGACGCCCACGGCTACGCCGAGCAGGTCCGCGAGGCCGTCGCGGTGATCTCGATGTTTCACGAGCACGGGGAACGGGTCGACGTCGACGCGCTCTCCCAGCACTTCGAGTCCCGCACCCGGCGGGTGGTACGGGTGCCGTTCGACCCGCACCTGGCCGACGGCGGTCGCATCGTGCTGTCGGACCTGCGGCGCGAGACCCGCGAGGCCTATCGCGAGATCGCCGGCGCGGTGGCCGAGCGTTTCGGCCAGGAACGCGGCGGCGCGCCCCGCTGAGCCGGGACGGAGGCGAGGCTGGGTCCAGGCTGGCCGGCGCGGCTCAGCGGGCCAGAGCCGCGACCACCGCCCGCACGCCGGGGCGGCGCAGCTGGCGGGCGACCGTCGTGCGGCCCTCGATGAGCCGGGTGAACAGGCCGAACGTGCCGGGACTCGCCAGAATGGCGTGCATGACCGCGGGCCGGCGAATGAAGGCGCCGAGGACCTCGCGGCCGGCGACCATCTCCGGCCCGAGGATGGTCTCGACCCGGTCGGGGTAGCCGTCGAGCGCCGCGAGGCCCGACGGCCCGGTCGCCCGGGCCGCGCCGACCGCCGCGGCGGCGGCCTCTCCGGCGAGCCGACCGGAACGCAGCGCGAAGGAGATACCCTCCCGCGTCCACGGGTCCAGCAGCCCGGCGGCGTCGCCCGCGACGAGGACACGCCCGCGGCGCAGCGGCGAGCCGACCGCCCGTACCCGGGTCAGATGCCCGGAATCGTGCTGACGGGGGACGTCCGTCAGGCCAAGACGCTCGACGAACCGGCGGTAGTAGCCGCGCAGCGCGCCGCCCTGCGCCCGATCTCCGATCACGCCGACGGTGAGCACCCGCCCCTTGGGGAACACCCAGCCGTAGGAGCCCGGCACCGGTCCCCAGTCGAGCAGCATCCGCCCGGCCCACCGATCGGCGAGGGCCTGATCGGCCACGAACTCGCCTTCCAGGCCGACGTCGACCTGATCGCAGTGCACGCCGACGTGGGTCCCGCAGCGCCCGGACGTGCCGTCCGCCCCGATCACGACGCGGGCCCGCAGCTCCGCGCCGTCGCGGACCCGCACCTGGACCCAGCCGTCGGCTGTCTCCCGCAGCCCGAGCACCTGCACGCCGGTGCGCACGCTCGCCCCCGCCGCCCGGGCCGCCGCGAGCAGGGCGGCGTCCAGGTCGGCGCGCATGACCATCGACAGCCACGGCGCCGCGTCGACCCGGCCTCGGCTGACCTGGTACCGCCCGTCCAGGGTCATCGTCAGCGAACTCACCGTGGACCGGACCAGGCCGGACAGGTCGATGCCGACGTGGTCGGTGGACAGACCGACCAGGCCGCCACCGCAGGTCTTGTACCGGGGCATCGACGACCGTTCGAGCACGCAGACCCGGGCGCCCGCGGCGGCTGCCGCCTGGGCCGCACTGCCGCCCGCCGGCCCGGCGCCGACGACGATGGCGTCGTAGTCCGTGCCCGGGTCGACCGGTCCGCCGGTCGCCTCCACCGCGTTCTCCCTCCACTGTGCGCCGCGTGTCATCGGCAGCCCGTCACGGCGGGGCGCCGTCGCCGCCCGCCATCCGCCGTCGGTGATCCGCCGTCGGTGATCCGCCGTCGCCGTCAGCGCAGCGTGAGGCTGCGTCCGACGAGGCCGGCGCGGACGCGACGCTGCGCCGGGTCCAGGGAGGTGGTGTCCGCCAGCGCCTCTCGGTAGGCGGTCCCCAGCGCGGCGACCGGCTCCTCGACCTGCTGCGGCTCGGTGTCCGCGGCCAGATCCCAGACCGGGACGACGAGGCCGTCCGCGCGGAAGAAACCGACGAAACGGGAGCCGGCGCCCACGGTGAGCCGCTCCGCCGCCGCCAGCCGTGCGAGGGCGTCGAGCAGCTTCTCCTCCGAGCCGGCCACATCCCCCGCGTCGGCCGCCTTTCCGGCGTCGGCGTCGCCCGCGCCCGCGCCGGGGGCGGCGAGGGGCAACGCCCAGCGCAGGTGCCACCGATCCCCCGGATGGCACCAGTACGCCGCGGGCACGGACGACAGCCGTGCCGTGGGCACCACCGTGGCGTTGGCTCGCTCCAGCATGGCCGCGACCTCCTGGTTCGGGCCGGTCTCGCCGTCCGACGACGGCAGCCACCACCCGAAGCCGGGATGGACGGTGATCTCGAGGGGGGCCGGGTCGAGCAGGTCGACGAGACCCGGCAGGTCGGCGAGTCCGCCGGGGAGCTGCTCGACGAGGCGGGGCGAGGAGGCGGCCGGCGCGTCGATCACGCTGCCCGGCTCGGCGTCGAGGGCGGTGAGCAGCGCGCCGGCGATGTCCCGGGCGGCGTCCAGGCCGGGCACGGTGGTCTGCATGGCGACGAGGATCTCGCCGTCCTCACGGACCAGGGCCGGCGCGGCCTGGGGCAGCATCGTGCCGAGGGTGATCCGCCGGTCCGCGTGCTCGGGGTGGGCGGCCAGGTGCTCGGCGGACAGGGTGAGGGGCGCGGTGGCGCTGGGCACCAGCTCGCGCAGCGCGACGAGGTCGGCCTCGTCCCGGCGGCCGAGGAAGGGACGCAGCACGGGCGCCGGCCGGTGCCGCTCGCCGTGGCAGGCCTTGTAGCGGCGTCCGGACCCGCAGGGGCACGGCTCACGCGGCCCGACCACGGGGATCTCGCCGTCGGCGGTCGGCGCCACCGCGGCGCGATGACGGCGCCCGGGCGTGGGCGCGGTGAGGCGGGCGGAGCGGGCGCCCGGACGCTGGGGGGCGGGTCGGCGTGCGATCGCGGACTCCTGGATCTCGAGGTCGGTCGGCTCGTCCCCGACCGGTCGGCTTCCCGGTTTCGGGACGAGCCCGGTCCGGGGTAAGGCTAGGCCATGGCCGGCCCGCCGTGCGGACGCCGGGCGGTGCCGATGGTGGCGTCGTCGCGTCGGCATCCCCGCCGGGGAATGCGGGAGAACCCCCAAACACCTCCATGGTGTCCCACCGTCATGTCACGGCCATGCACCGTCGGGAACGGCGGCAGGCACGATGATGGAAGCGCGGCCACGGGTCCGGCGCACGACGGGCGGGCCGGGGCCGCGGCCCCGACCGGCCGGGGCGTGGATCCGGTGAAGGTGTTGACGTCGGTCGGCGTTTCACACAGCCGATCGGCCGGCCGGGCGGTAGCCATGTGGAGACAATGGGGGGTTGGTGGCAAAGGTCGTCGTCGCCGGCGGAGGAATTGCGGGAATCGCCTGTGCCAGCGCGCTTCGGGCCGAGGGAATCGCAGTGCATGTCCGCGACCGGGGCCGGGTGATCGGTGGCCGGATGGCGTCCCGCTGGATCGACGGCCGGATCGTGGACTCCGGCGCGTCCTACTTCACTGTCAGCTCGCCGCAGTTCGCCGAGGTGGTGGCCGACTGGACGGCACGCGGGATGGCCCGGCCGTGGACCCGGCGGATGGCGGTGATCAAGGGGCCGGAGGCGGTGCTCATCCCCGGCGAGCCCGGGCCGCTGCGCTACGCCGCTCCCCGTGGCCTGCGTTCCCTGGTGGCGGACCTCGCCTCCCGAGCCGGGGTGAGCGTGACCCAGTCGGCGCCGATCGCGCGGATAGCCCCGGGCCCGCTCGTCGACGGCGAACCGGTGGACGCGGCCGTGCTGGCCATGCCCGATCCGCAGGCCATCCGCCACCTCGACGAGAGCCTCGGCGCGGAGCGGGCGCTGGTCGCCGGCCGTCCGTGGGCGCCGGCGCTGGCGCTGCTCGCGGGCTGGCAGCACCGCTGCTGGGCACCGTTGGACGGCGCGTTCGTCCACGACGACGACACGATCGCGTGGATCGCCGACGACGGGCGCCGCCGCGGCGACAACGCCCCGGTGCTGGTCGCGCACTCGACCGCGGACTTCGCCCGGCCACGGCTGGCCGAGCCGTCGGCGGCCGGGCCGGGGCTGGTCGCGGCGCTGCGCCGGCTGCTCGCGATCCCCGAACCACCCCGCTGGGTGTATGTCCAGCGGTGGACCTTCGCCCGGCCGGAGCGGCCGCACGCGCGCCGTTACTTCCTGTCCGACAATCACATCGGCCTCACCGGTGACGGCTGGGGAGAACCGAAGATCGAGAATGCGTGGCTGTCGGGAACCGCGCTCGGCCGGGCGATCGTCGCGCGACTTCGCTGAACCCGGCGACGTCCGCACCACCTGCCGCGGGGCTGATCAACCCCTGTGTGACGGAGTCCCGCAAGTGTCCGCCCAACTGGTTCGATTGATGCTGCCGGAGGGGGGTACACCTGCCGATATGGAGATCAAACTGAGCCTGTCGTTGCCCCGCGATGAGATCTCCATTCCAGTGGTCCGGCGAATCTGTACGCAATCGCTGAAGGTTCTCGGCGTTGCACAGGAATGCATCGACGACGTTGAGATTGCGTTGACCGAGGCTTGCGTGAATGTTCTTCTCCATGCCCAGGACGATGACGAGTACGAGGTTTCGGTTGGCGTGGACAACGGTGTCGCCGTCATCGAGGTGAGCGACCGCGGGGGCGGTTTCGACGGCGATTTCGACCCGGACCCGGCGCCGGGCGTCATCGGCGACGGCTCGCCGCCGGAGAGCGTTCCCGAGCGGGGCCGGGGGATCTTCCTCATGCGGGCGCTCATGGACCAGGTGCGCTTCCAGCGGGTGGACGGTCCATACAGCGGCACCCGGGTACACCTCGAGAAGGCCCTTGTCTGGGAGGAGAGCGCACCGGGCGCCAGGCTCAGCCGTCCCCGCAATCCGCTCGGGCCATGGCGCTCCGACCGGCCCTCGCCCCGGGCCGCCGACGAGCCCGTCTGACAACGGCTACGCTGGCAGGGAGTTCGGGATTCGACGGACGACGGACGACGGACGGGCAGGTCGCGCACCCGACGGGTGCCGGACGGTGGGTGGGGTGCCGGAAGTTGAGTGCCGTGAGTGACGATCTGACCGGGTCGGTTCCCCGGATTGGCGTCGTGACCTTCCCCGGATCCCTCGACGATCGTGACGCGGCGCTCGCGGTCCGCGCCGCCGGTGCCGAGCCCGTCGCCCTCTGGCACGACGACGACGACCTCGCCGGCGTCGACGCGGTGATCCTCCCGGGCGGCTTCTCCTACGGCGACTACCTGCGCGCCGGCGCGATCGCCCGGTTCTCCCCGATGGTCGCCGCCCTGGTGGCCGCCGCCGCCGACGGTCTTCCCACGCTGGGCATCTGCAACGGCTTCCAGGTGCTGTGTGAGGCCGGCCTGTTGCCGGGGGCGCTGACCCGCAACGTCGGGCTCCACTTCGTCTGCCGTGACCAGCGGCTGCGGATCGAGACCGCGAGCACGGCCTGGACCCGTGACTACACCGCTGGTCAGGAGATCGTCATCCCGGTGAAGCACGGCGAGGGCCGGTATGTCGCCGGACCCGATCTGCTCGCCGAGCTCCTCGGCGAGGACCGGGTCATCGCCCGATACCTCGGTGGCAACCCGAACGGCTCCGCGGACGACATCGCCGGGGTGTGCGACGCGCGCCGGACGGTCGTCGGCCTGATGCCCCACCCCGAGCACGCCGTGGACGGCCTGGTCGGCGCGGGGCTCGACGGCCTGCCGATGTTCACCTCCGTGCTCTCAGGCCTGCTCACCCGCGCCTGAAACGCCGGCCCCCGCCCCAGCGGTGTCCGCGGCTACGGAGCGGCGCAGCGCCGCGTGCAGCGCCGCCGGGGTCAGCACGCCCGCCGGCATGTCGCCCGCGTAGACGTCGATCGCCTCCCCGTCCTGCGCGAGCAGCGCCGACAGCGCCTCCCGCAACGACGCCCCCACCTGGACCGGCACCGGCGCGGACCGGACCGCACCGGTCGCCGCGGCGTCGCTGGCGACCGCCGTCCCCGCCTGGGTCCCGGATTTCCCAGCCAGGTCCGTAGCGCCGCCGACCGGGCCGGCCTGGCGGGGCGGGGCCAGGTCGTCGCGGCGCAGTGGTGTCACGGACAGTCGCCGCAGGGCCCGGTCAGCCCCGGTGAAGTCGGCGACGAAGTCGGTGGCCGGGCGACCGAGGACCCGGGCCGGCGGGTCGATCTGCTCCAGCCGGCCACCCTGGCGGAACACCGCGATCCGGTCGCCGAGCCGGATCGCCTCGTCCAGGTCGTGGGTGACGAACACCACGGTCTTGCGGATCTCCCGCTGCAACCGGCGGAACTCCCCCTGCAGCCGGTCGCGGGCGACCGGGTCGATCGCGGAGAACGGCTCGTCCATGAGCAGCACCGGGGGATCGGCGGCGAGCGCCCGGGCGACGCCGACCCGCTGCTGCTGCCCGCCGGACAGCTCGTGCGGGTAGCGACCGCCCATCGCCGCCGGATCGAGCCCGACCAGTTCCAGCATCTCCGCCACCCGGGCCCGGATACGCGCCCGGTCCCAGCCGAGCAGCCTCGGCACGGTCGCGACGTTCGCGCGCACCGTCAGATGCGGGAACAGGCCGATCTGCTGGATGACATAACCGATCCGCCGGCGCAGCCGCGTCGGGTCGGTGTGGGCGACGTCCTCGCCGTCGACGAGGATGCGACCGCTGGTCGGCTCGACCAGCCTATTGATCATCTTCATCGTCGTGGTCTTGCCGCACCCGGACGGCCCCACCAGGCACAGCAGCTCGCCCGCCGGCACGTCGAAGGACAGGTCGGCCACCGCGACCGTGCCGTCCGGGTACCGCTTGCCGACCCCGACCAGCGAGATCATCGGATCCGCGGACGCCGGAGCGGGCGGTTGCGTGGTCTGCGCGGTCATGGGCGGTGCGTCCTCTCACCGGTTACCGTGCTTCGGTGGCCATCGTCGCGTCAGGCAACTGTCTCGAACGGAATGCCTGGATCTGCGGAGACTACGTCGAGACCAGGTCGGACGAGCTGACCGCGGCGCTGCGCGAGCACATCGGGCTGACCGTGAGCGCGGTGCTGATCGGCCTCGCGATCGCCATCCCGCTGGTGCTGCTCGCCCGGCGCTGGCGCTTCACCGTGCCCTGGATCGGCGGGCTGGCCAGCGTGCTCTACACGGTGCCGTCGCTGGCGTTCTTCGCCCTGCTGCTGCCGGTGACGGGCCTGTCGGCCACGACGGTGCGCATCGGGTTGGTCACATACACGCTGGTCATCCTGTTCCGCGGCCTGCTCGCCGGTCTCGACGCGGTGCCCGCCAGCGCCCGCGACGCCGCCCGCGGGATGGGCTACGGCCCGGTCCGACTGCTACTGAGGGTCGAGCTCCCGCTCGCCCTCCCGGCGATCATCGCCGCCATCCGGCTGGCCACGGTCTCGACGATCGCGCTCGTCACCGTGGGGGCGATGATCGGCCACGGCGGCCTCGGCAACCTCATCTACGACGGCCTGACCAGCACGTTCAAGGCCGAGGTGCTCACGTCCTCGGTGCTCTGCGTGGCGCTCGCCGTGGTCGCCGACCTGCTGCTCGTCGCCCTGCAGTGGCTGGTCACCCCCTGGCGTCACGGCCGGCGAGGCGGACGGCGCGGACGCGGCGGGCCCGCCACGCGGGAGCAGGCCGCCACGCGGGAGCAGGCCGCCACGCGGGAGCAGGCCGCCACGGAGTGGGCGGTCGCCACGCACGCCGCCGCAGAGCAGTCCGTCTCGGCGCGAACGGTTGCGGCAAAGACGGAGGGGACGACGGCGTGAGCACGCTGACCAGCGCGTTCGACTGGCTGACGACCGGCGCGAGCTGGCGCGGCGGCGAGGGCATCGCCACCCGGCTGGGGCAGCATCTGATGCTCACCGGAGCCTCGGTGGGCATCGCGTGCGCCGTGGCGCTGCCGGTGGGCATCGGGCTCGGGCATGTGGGTCGCGGCGGCACGCTCGCGATCAACATCTCGAACGCGGGGCGGGCGGTGCCGACGTTCGCCGTCCTGGTGCTGCTGGCGATCGGCCCCCTCGGCATCGGCGACACCACCACGGTCGTCGCCCTCACCCTGTTCGCGATCGCCCCGCTGGTGACCAACAGCTACATCGGGATGCGCGAGGTCGATCCGGGCGCGAAGGAGGCCGCCCGTGGGATGGGCATGTCCGGCGTCCAGGTCCTGCGGCGGGTGGAACTTCCGCTGGCGCTGCCGATGATCCTGCTCGGCCTGCGGCTCGCGGCGGTGCAGGTGGTCGCCACGGCGACGATCGCCGCCCTGATCGGCGGTGGTGGCCTCGGCCGCTTCGTCGTCGACGGCCTGGCCAACAACCACCGCGACCAGGTCGTCGGTGGCGCCATCCTGGTCGCCGCCCTCGCCCTGCTCGTCGAGGGCGCTCTGATCGCCCTGTCCCGCCTGCTCCCCGCCGCCGCCCGGCCCGCCTCCTGCCCCCGCTGACCAGGCGACCCACATCGGTCACCGACGGCGTCTGCCCCATCACCGGATCCTGGCCGAACGGAAGCGGGGATGGTATTTTTCTGGCATGCGGACTGCCATCGACGCCGCCGGTCGGATCGTCGTCCCCAAGGCACTGCGTGATGCCCTGAGTCTCCTCCCCGGCCAGCCGCTGGAGATCACGGAAAGGGACGGCAGGTTGGAGATCGTCCCAGCCCCCACGCCGATGAGGTTGGTCGACGACGGTGACGGGCTGGCAGCGGTCGCGGACATCGAGATGCCGATCCTGACGGCCGATCTGGTACGCGAGACGCTGGAGCGAACCAGGCGGTGAACGCCCTCGACACCAGTGTGGTGGTGGCCGCCTTCGCCAGTTGGCATGCGCATCACACCCTCGCCATGAAGGCGATGTCCGACCGGCCTCGCCTGATCGCGCACGCCGCCATCGAGTCGTACTCCGTCCTGACGCGGCTGCCACCACCACACCGTGCGCAGCCATCGATCGTGCACACCTTCCTCACCGAACGCTTCACCGAGCCATATCTGGCCCTGTCGGAGACCGGCTATCAGGAACTGCTGGCCACTGTCGCGACGGGTCCGATCCTGGGCGGACAGGCCTACGACGCGCTGATCGCCTTCACCGCCGCCGAGCATGACGTCACGTTGCTCAGCCTCGATCGACGCGCCACCGCGACCTACGAAGCGGTCGGCGCCACCGTGCGGCACCTCGATCTCTGACCAGGCCAGCCCGCTCGTTCCAGCGCCGCGCGTCGTCCCGCCACCTCGCCGGAATGTCGACCTTGGCGCTGTGTTTTGTGCCTTTTTCGGTTGCGGGGGCGTCGGGGTGTGGTCAGGCTGTCCGGCACGTCCGAAAGTTGTCGGATCAGGGTGCGAGGGTGGGACAGCCGGAGAGCGCGGTGGCGCGCCGGTGCGCATCCGCGGAGCAGGCGGGTTCAGCCGACGAGAGACAGTGGGGTCATCGTGAGGGACGCAGCAGCACCGAGTGATCCGCGGCCGGCGTCGCGGCCAGGGCGACGCCAGGTGGTGGGGCGGCGTCCCCAGGGGCGTCGGTGGGCAGGGTCGACGGGCGGGCGGCGCCGGCCGCGCGCGCTGGTGGCGGGCCTCGCGGCGCTGCTCGCGGTCGTGCTGGGAGCGGCCGCGTGCGGTTCCGACACCAGCGGGGCCAGCGGGAACGGCGGCGGCAGCGGCGGCGGCTCGGCGCAGTCGGCGGGCACGCTCACCGTGGCCGACGCCGGCTTCACCGAGAGCAAGATCCTCGCGGAGATGTACGCGGCCGTGCTGGAGAAGGCCGGCTACAAGGTCGAGCGGACGTCGGTGCAGCAGACGGAACTGGCCCAGTCGTCGCTCGAGGACGGCACGGTCGACGCGATGCCGCAGTATGTCGCGACCTACGCCGACCTGCTCAACTCCAAGGTCCACGGCGCGCAGGCGGCCTCGGTCTCCTCACCCGACCTGCAGAAGTCGCTGGCCGCGCTGCGCCCGCTCGCCGAGGGCCTCGGCCTGAGCGTGCTGGAGCCCGCCGCCGCGGTCGACCAGAACGCCTTCGCGGTGAGCAGGTCCTTCGCCGCGCAGCACCACCTGCGGACGCTGTCCGACCTGGGGCGCAGCGGGCTCACCGTGAAGCTCGCCGCCGGTCCGGAGTGCGCCACCCGGCCCTTCTGCCAGCCGGGGCTGGAGAAGACGTACGGCATCAAGGTCAGTGAGATCGTGCGGACCGGCGTGGACACCCCGCAGACGAAGGCCGCGGTCAAGGACGGCACCGCCCAGCTCGGTCTCGTCCTCACCACCGACGCCACCGTCACCGACTACGACCTCGTGGCCCTGACCGACGACAAGAAGCTCCAGAACGCCGACAACCTCGTGCCGATCGTGACCACGAAGTCGCTCACGCCGAAGGTCTCCGCCGCGCTGAACGCGCTGGCCCCGGCGCTGACCACCGCCGACCTGGCCCAGCTCAACAAGAAGGTCGACGCGCAGCGCCAGAAGCCGGCCGACGTCGCGAAGGACTTCCTCAAGGACAAGGGCCTGCTGAGCTGAGCCGGCGCCGGGTCCGGCCCGCCTCGCGGCAGCGGCGAGGCGGGCCGGACCGGCGCGGTGGACGGGCCGGCGTCGGCAGCGCGCAGGCGTGGCCTACGCCACGCGCGCGCCGCCGATCCGGGCACCGGGGCCACACGCTGGCGAAATCCGCGAGGATGGGGGGGTGACCGGCAACCCGACCGCCCCGGCGGCCACCCCCGAGACGACGGTGGGCACCGGCCCCGCCGAGCAGCCCTACCGCGAACTGGGCCTGACCGACGACGAGTACGCCCGGATCGTCGCCACCCTCGGCCGCCGCCCCAGCGACGCCGAGCTCGCGATGTACTCGGTGATGTGGAGCGAGCACTGCTCCTACAAGTCCTCCAAGGTCCATCTGCGGCAGTTCCGGGACACGCCGTCCACTGACCGGCTGCTGGTCGGCATGGGCGAGAACGCGGGCGTCGTCGACGTCGGCGAGGGCCTGGCCGTCACCTTCAAGATCGAGTCGCACAACCACCCGAGCTTCGTCGAGCCCTACCAGGGCGCCGCCACCGGCGTCGGCGGCATCGTCCGCGACATCCTGACGATGGGCGCGCGGCCGATCGCCGTGCTCGACCCGCTGCGCTTCGGTGACGCGGACGCGCCCGACACGGCGCGGACGCTGCCCGGGATCGTCGCCGGCGTCGGCGGCTACGGCAACTGCCTCGGTCTGCCGAACATCGGCGGCGAGGTCGTCTTCGACCCCACCTACGCCGGAAATCCACTGGTCAACGCGCTGTGCGTCGGGGTGATGCCGGTCGGGCGGGTGCAGACGTCCGCGGCGACCGGGGTCGGCAACGCGGTGGTCCTGCTCGGCGCGAAGACCGGGCGGGACGGCATCGGCGGGGTGTCGGTGCTGGCGTCGGCCACCTTCGACGAGGGCGGCGGCCCGGCGCGGCGCCCGTCGGTGCAGGTCGGCGACCCGTTCACCGAGAAGATCCTCATCGAGAGCTGCCTGGAGCTGTTCGACCGCGGCCTCGTCACCGGCATCCAGGACCTCGGCGGCGCCGGCCTGACCTGCGCTCTCACCGAGACCACGGCCGCCGGCCTCGCCACCGGCCAGCCCGGCGGCATGGACGTCGACCTCGACCTCGTCCCGCTGCGCGAGGCGTCGATGAGCGCGCCGGAGGTGCTGGCCAGCGAGTCGCAGGAGCGGATGCTCGCGATCGTCACCCCGGCCGTGCTGCCCGAGGTGCTCGCGCTCGCCGAGCGCTGGGGGGTGCTCGCGACCCGGATCGGCACGGTCACCGACACCGGCCGGCTCGTCGTGCGCTGGCACGGCGAGGTGGTCGTGGACGTGCCGCCCGGCTCCCTGGCCGACGACGGACCCGTCTACGAGCGCCCGCTGCGCCGCCCCGCCGACCTCGACCTCGTCCGGGCCGACACGCCGAGCGCCGCCCGGTTGGCCCGCCCGGCCACCGGCACCGAGCTGCGCGAGACGCTGCTGCGGATGGTCGCGTCGCCGAACCTGTGCTCCCGGGCCTGGGTCACCGACCAGTACGACCGGTACGTCCAGGCGAACACGGTGCTCGCCCAGCCGGAGGACGCGGGCGTCCTGCGGCTGTCGGAGTCCACCGGCCTCGGGATCGCGCTGGCCACCGACGGCAACGGCCGCTACGCCCGTCTTGACCCGTTCGCCGGCGCGCAGCTGGCACTCGCCGAGGCGTGCCGCAACGTCAGCGCCGCCGGCGCCGTCCCGATCGCCGTCACCAACTGCCTGAACTTCGGCTCCCCCGAGGACCCGGAGGTGATGTGGCAGTTCGCCGAGGCCTGCGCGGGGCTCGCCGACGGCTGCCGGCGCCTCGGCCTGCCGGTCACCGGCGGCAACGTCTCGTTCTACAACCAGACCGGCGCCACGCCGATCCACCCGACGCCGGTCATTGGCGTGCTCGGCCTGTTCGACGACGTCGCCCGGCGCACCCCGATCGGTTTCAGCACCGCGGGCGACACGCTGATCCTGCTCGGCGAGACCGCCGACGAGTTCGGCGGCTCGGAATGGGCCTGGGTGACCCACCGTCACCTCGGTGGGACGCCGCCGGCGGTCGACCTCGCCCGTGAGCAGCTGCTTGGCGAGATCCTCGTCGCCGGCTCCCGCGAGGGGATGCTGCGCGCGGCGCATGACCTGTCCGACGGCGGCCTCGCGCAGGCGCTGGTGGAGTCCTGCCTGCGCGGCGGCCAGGGCGCGCGGATCGAGCTGGGCACCGGGTCGGACGACCTGTTCGTCGAGCTGTTCAGCGAGTCCGCGGGGCGCGCGGTCGTCGCCGTGCCCCCCGCCGAGGAGGCGCGGTTCGTCGACCTGTGCACGGCCCGCGGGCTGCCGTGGCGGCGGATCGGATCCGTCGACGGCGACACGCTCGACGTCGCGGGCGCGTTCGACGTCGGCCTCGCCGAGCTGCGCACCGCGCACGAGGGCACCCTGCCCGCCCTGTTCGGCCAGGTCCGCTAGGTCGCCGTCTCGGGTTGCGATCTTCCTGGTTGTCGCGTCGCGCGGCGGGCCGTGGCAGCGTGATGGCAGTTTCACTGCGGCCCGTGTCGCGAACTGGGGGACAAACCCGACACGACACGCCGTGTTCGCGACACGGCGCCGCCGTCCGCCGCGCACACTTCCCCTCCACGGGAAGTCCGCCCCGTCCTCGGCCTTCTGGTCGACGCTGACGCCTTGCCGCCTCGCCGGGCGGTCGGCGGGGCGGCGGCGGCGCGGGGCGGGGGTGATTCAGGAGTGGCCGTAGGGCTCCGGACCGATGGCGTCGGCGGACTGCTCGTCGGGCTCGGTGTCGGACACCGAGCCCGGCGGATGGGCCGTCACCGCGACCAGCTCGACGTCCGTCGGCTCGAGGTCGGACGGGTCCTCGTCGAACACCACCGACTCCGGGTGGGCCGACGGCGCCACCAGCGCCTCCGAGTGCGCGCCGCAGCCATGGTCGATGGCGGTGACCCGGCCGTCGTCGGGGGCGAGCTCGTTGGCGCAGACCCCGAACAACCGGCCCAGCGCACCGGCGAGACGCACATGGAAACCGCAGGTCAGGCAGGACGCCGGCGCGACCTTGGCGATCGAGGCGGACGGCCCCGCGTCACCCGCGTACCAGCGTTCGACGGCTTCCTCCCGGCCGGCGGCGGACAGCACCCGGGGCCGGCCGAGCCCGAGCTCGACGAAGTTGTCGGTGTCGACGAGCTCCTCGACATCCTCCGCCCGCAACGTGAGGCGCGGATCGTCGATCGCCGTCGGCAGCAGATCGCCGACGCCGACGTCACCCGGCCGCAGCCGCTCCGACCACGGAACCCAGGCCGGGGCCAGCAACGCCCCGTCACCCGGCATGAGCACCACATCATCGACCGTGACCTTGCGCACCCGCGAGGCGCGCGTCACCACGACCGTCCACGTCCAGCCCGGGTAGGACGCGGATCGGCAGGCGAACCGGTGCAGCACTATGCGGTCGCCCTCGGCGTCGCAGCCGAGATGCTCACCAACCGCCGCCTCGTCCCCGGCTTCGACGATCGCGGCCGCCCGCGCCAAGTCCACCGCGGCGGCGCAGGTTGGGTCGGCCACCGGTTCCCGGACCGTCCGGCCGGCCCGCGACCGCGTGGCCGGCATCACGCCCACGGCCGAGGCCTCCCCCGGCGACATGTCGGCCGGCGAGGTGTCGGCCGCCTCCTCCCGGGGCAGCTCGGTCGTGGCGGAACGAAGCTCTGGAGCATCCACGCAACGTATTCTCTCCCACGGACACCCGCACCGCCCGACGTGGTCGCAGGAGCACAGGCCAGAGACAGCGCAGGCCAGGGACAGCGCAGGCCAGGGACAGCGAGGCCAGGGACGAGGACACTCGGCATGGTGAACGTGGGCAGAGCCATCTCGGGCAACCTGCGCGGCCTGCGGTCACGCGTGCGCGGCGACGACTCCGGCCGGACCGGGCTGTCCTCGCTCACCGAACTGTCCTTCGTCAACGCCGCCGGTGACGCGCTCGTCACCGTGGCCCTCGCCGGCTCGCTGTTCTTCTCGGTGCCCTCCGCCGAGGCCCGGTCGAAGGTCGCGCTCTACCTGCTCATCACGATGGTGCCGTTCGCGCTGCTGGCGCCGGTCATCGGGCCGCTGCTGGACCGGGTCGCGCACGGGCGGCGCACCGCGCTCGCCGCGCTGTGCCTGGGTCGCGGCCTGCTCGCCTGGCAGCTCGCCGGGGCGCTGGACGGGCTGGCCGTCTACCCGCTGGCACTTGGCCTGTTGGTGCTCTCCCGCGGCTTCGGCGTCGCCCGCAGCGCGGTGACGCCGCGGGTCGCGCCGCCCGAGATCACCCTCGTCAAGGTCAACTCGCGTATCTCCCTGGTGAACATCATCGCTGGGGCGATCATGGCGCCGGTGGGGCTGGGGATCGCGAACGCCCCCTTCGTCGGCTATCCATGGGTGCTGCGGCTGTGCGCGGTCGTCTACATGGCCGGCGTGCTGCTGGCCTTCAACCTGCCGGGGCACGTCGACTCGGCCGCCGGTGAGCTGCCGCTGCGCGCCGCGGTCGCCGGCGATGGCCGGCCGGGCCTGCGCGCCCGGCTGCGGGGGGCGCTCGGAGCGCTGCCGCTCGCGCTGCGGGCCACCCTCGTCCTGCGGGGTCTTGTCGGTTTCCTCACCTTCTACCTGGCGTTCCTGTTGCGCACCAAGGGTGGCAACAACCTGTGGCTCGGTGGTCTGGCGGTCGCGGCGGGCGTCGGCAGCGGGCTTGGGGTGTTCATCGGCGGGCGGCTCGGCCGGCGCCGGCCGGAGGGCATCCTCATGCTCGCCCTGGTGATGGCCGCCGGCGGCTGCCTGGGGGCCGCCGTCACCTACACCCGGCTCACCTCGCTGGTCGCGGCGCTGCTGGCCAGCATGGCCGGGTCGATGGGCAAGCTGGCGCTGGACGCGATCGTCCAGCGCGACATCCCCGAGGCGACCCGTAACTCGGCGTTCGCGCGGTCCGAGACGGCGCTGCAGCTCGCGTGGGTCGCCGGCGGCGCGATCGGGCTCGTCGAGATGCCCGGGACAGTGGGATTCGCGCTGGCGGCGGCCGCCGTGTGCGCCACCCTGTTCCTCCAGGCCGGCTCCCTGCGCCGGGCCCGGCTGGCCGCCCGGGTGCGCGCCCACACCCCTGCGCAGGCCGCCGCGCCCGACTGGCAGCAGGGACCGCCGGCCGGCCAGAGCGGATACCCGCTCGTCGGGCAGGCCGCCATGCCGGCGGTGTGGAGTGATCCCGCGGTCGCCGTCGCCAGCCCGATGCCGCCCTCCCAGCCGTGGCGGGCCGCACCCGAGGCCGTCCCGGCGACCCTCGAGGACCCGGCGCCCCCGGCTCAACCGACGCCGCCGGGGCGGACCGTGCCCGAGGCCGCCGGGCCAGACGCCACACTGCCGGGCGCGCCCCGCGGGCGCCGCGGACTGGGCCGGCGACACCGGGGCTGAGCCGGGCAGGGTCGGCGGCGGTAACCTCCGGGCGTGGCGCGCGCCGGTCCGACACCTGTGGGCTGGGCCTTGCGGGCATATCAACGCGAGTACCCCCGTTGTCCCGTGTGCAGCCCACGCAACGCGCACGGGGGGCCGCGCACCGCCATCGGCGCCACGCAGCGTCGCCCGTGATGCTATGGTCCGGCAACTAGTCCGATTTGCACCACATAGAAAACCCCGTGCCGTTACCTGGCCGTCCGGCGCGGTGGCATTCGGGCAGATCGACCGACAGCGCAGCACGACTATCAGCGCAGGACGGCCGAGGAGGACACTCCACACGATGATCCGGACCCGGTCGTGAGCCGCACCCTGATCGTCACCGCGGTGACCGCGGAGGCGGACGCGGTGTGCGCGGGGTTGATGGGCAGCTGGTCCCGAGGCCGGACCCGGCTGCCGGCCGGACCCGGCAACCTGGTGTCCCCGGACTGGGACCGCCAGCTGCTCACCACCTCCACGCTCGGCCCGTATGTGGGCCGGCGGCGCGGGCCAGTCACGGTCCTCGCCGCCGGCACCGGCGGCCCCGCCGCCGCCGCCGGCGCCGCGACGGCGCTGACCGTGGCGAACGCGGCCGGCCAGCCGTTCGACCTGGTACTCACCATGGGTGTCGCCGGTGGCTTCCGCGGCTGGGCGGAGATCGGCGACCTCGTCATCGCCGATCGGATGATCGCCGCGGACCTGGGCGCCGAGTCCGGCCTCGACGAGGAGCCGCCGCAGCCCGTCGGCCGCGTCAGCGAGATGGACCGCAACCTCGGCTTCCACAGCGGCGGCGCGCCGACCCACCGCGCGGGCGACGGCCGGCCCGTGGCCGACGCCGCCTTCCTCACCCTCGATGACCTGGGGCTCGGCTCGTCCACCGCCCGCCCCGAGCCGGAGCTGGTGTCCCGGCTGGGGACGGTGCTCGAGGCGACCGGCCGGCGCATCGTCACGGGTACCGTGGCCAGCGTGTCGACCGTGACCGGGACCGAGCGGCGGGCCGCCGCGCTCACCGAGTGGCTCGATCCGGTCGCCGAGGCGATGGAGGGATACTCCGTGGCCCTGGCCGCGCGGGCGTTCGGCGTGGCCGCCGCGGAGATCCGGGCCGTCAGCAACCCGGTGGGCCGTCGGGACCGGGCCGGCTGGAACCTGCCGGCGGCGCTCGCGAGCCTGCGCACCGCCGCGGCGGCGCTGGTCGCCCACCCCGAGGGTCTCGTCGCCGCCGAGCCGGTGGCGTCCTCCGGCGGCGGCGCCACCGTGAACGGCAGCGGAGGCGCGCACTGACCGACACGGCCCGGGAAGGGGCACGGATGAGCGGACACCAGGCAGGCGACGCGGGCGACGCGGCGGAGACGACGGCGGCCGCGGGCTGGGGCGCGCTGTCGCTGGCGATCTCCCCCTGCCCCAACGACACGTTCGCCTTCCACGCCCTCGCGCACGGGCTGGTACCGGGCGCGCCCGCCGTCGAGGTCACCTTCGCCGACATCGACGTGCTCAACGGGCGGGCCGCGCAGCGGCGCGACGACCTCGTCAAGGTGTCCTACGCCGCGCTGCCGTGGCTGCTCGCCGACTACCAGCTGCTCACCGCCGGCGGCGCGCTCGGCCGGGGCTGCGGCCCGCTGGTGCTCACCGCCGGGCGCGCCGACCTGCGCGGCGCCCGCGTCGCCATCCCCGGCACCCGCACCACCGCCTACCTGCTCTTCCGCCTGTGGGCGGTCGACCAGGGCGTCGCGAGCATCGACGTGCTGCCGTTCGAAAAGATCATGCCGGCGGTCCGCGACGGGCGGTACGACGCCGGCCTGGTCATCCACGAGTCGCGCTTCACCTACCCGTCGTACGGCCTGACCGCGCTCGCGGACCTCGGCGACTGGTGGGAGGCACGGACCTCGCTGCCGATCCCGCTCGGCGCGATCCTCGCCCGTCGCGAGCTGGACGGCGCCGCGCTGTCCGCCGCGGTGCGGGCCAGCGTCGCCGCCGCGTTCGCGGATCCGGCCGCCAGCGCCGACTACGTCCTCGCCCACTCCCAGGAGCTGGCACCGGACGTCGTCGACGCGCACATCAAGCTGTACGTGAACGAGTTCAGCCTCGACCTCGGTGACGAGGGCTTCTCCGCCATCGAGACGCTGCTTACCCAGGCCGCCGACGCCGACCTCGTCCCCCGCCTCGCCCAGCCCCTGCGCTGACCCGACCACCCGCGGGCGGCGCGCGGCGGCGAGGTCCGTGTCTCGGCGGCGTCCCGGGTCGCTGGCGGGACCCGCGGTCCTGGCGGTAGGCGCCAGGGCATCTGAGCTGCGACACTGCGGTCATGCCGGAGCTGCCGGAGGTCGACGCGCTCGCCGCCTTCCTGCGTGACACGGCGCTCGGCCGGGTCGTCGAGCGGGTCGAACCCGTCGCCGTCAGTGCCCTGAAGACGTTCGACCCGCCGCCGTCGGCGCTGCGCGGGGCCACGCTGGCCGCGGTGGAACGGCACGGCAAGTTCCTCGACCTCGTGTTCGCCACCCCGGACGGGGAACGGATCGACCTCGTCACCCACCTGGCCCGCGCCGGCTGGCTGCGCTGGCGGGAGACCCAGCCCTCCGCGCCGGCCCGGCCGGGCCGCGGTCCGCTCGCGCTGCGGGTGGTGTTCGACGACCGCGGCGGCTTCGACCTCACCGAGGCCGGCACCCAGAAGCGGCTGGCCGTCTACCTGGTCCGCGAGCCGGCGGAGGTGCCGGGGATCGCCCGGCTCGGCGTCGACCCGTTCGCCCCCGAGTTCACGGTGGCAGCACTGGCGGAGATCCTCACGGCGGCGGGCCGAGGCCAGCTCAAGGGGGTGCTCACCGACCAGTCGCGGATCGCGGGCGTCGGCAACGCCTACTCCGACGAGGCGCTGTGGGCGGCGCACCTGTCCCCGTTCCGGCCGGCCGGCGGCCTGGGCCCCGCGGAGGTGGCGACGCTGCACGAGGGGCTCGTCGGTGTGCTCACCGAGGCCCGCGACACGGCGCGCGGTCTTGGCGCGGGCGAGCTGAAGGCGGAGAAGAAGGCCAACCTGTCCGTGCACGGCCGAACCGGGCTGCCCTGCCCGCGCTGCGGCGACACGATCCGCGAGGTGTCGTTCGCCGACCGGTCGCTGCAGTACTGCCCGACCTGCCAGACCGGCGGGCGCCCCCTCGCCGACCGCAGACTGTCCCGACTGCTCAAGTAGGTGGCAGGATGGTGGCGTGAGTTCTGACCAGATCCCGGCCGTCAACGTCGACGACCTGCCTGCCGACCTGTCCGCGGCCGGCGCACCCCTGCTTGTGGACGTCCGCGAGCCCGACGAGTGGTCCGCCGGTCACATCGCCGGCGCGCTGCACATCCCCATGGGCGAGCTCGCCGCCCGGCTCGACGAGGTTCCCCGCGAGCAGGACGTCGTGGTCGTGTGCCGATCCGGGCGCCGCTCCGCGGCCGTCACCACCTACCTCGCGCAGGGTGGCTGGCAGGTTCGCAACCTGACCGACGGGATGGTGGCCTGGGCGGCCCGCGGCCGACCGATGATCAGCGA
The DNA here is from genome assembly GCF_059816245.1 of Frankia sp. RB5. Lineage (NCBI taxonomy): Bacteria > Bacillati > Actinomycetota > Actinomycetes > Frankiales > Frankiaceae > Frankia > Frankia sp. RB5. The sequence continues at coordinate 7,386 of NZ_JCBATA010000065.1, read as the reverse complement.
GGCCGGCAGCGCCCCCACCGTCCTGTGACCGGTGCCGGTCAGCCGGCGGCCTCTGCCGCCGGCTCCTCGACCCGCACCTGATAGTCCTCGATCACCGGGTTCGCCAGCAGCGTCGCGGCGAGGTGCTCCACCCGCGCGAGGACCGCGCCATCGGCCTCGACGCCGTCCGCCAGCTCCAGCTCGAACCGCTTGCCCTGGCGGACGCCGACGATCCCGCTCACCCCGAGCCGGGGCAGCGCGCTGAGCACGGCCTGCCCCTGGGGGTCGAGGATCTCCGGCTTGAGCATCACATCCACCACAACCCTGGTCACATCCGCGGACACTACCGGCCCGGCGGCCCGGCGGGTGCGCTTTCCCGGCCGGCGCGGCGGTCGGTCTCACAGCGGTCGGTCTCACGGCGGGCTCGCGGTCGTGGCCATGCTGCCCGCGGCGGCGGCCAGTGCGGCGGACACCACCGCGGTGCCGCGCGGAACTATTGCCGACCGCCCACCGGCTCCCTGCGCCGGCGCCTAGGCTCGGACGGTGGTGTCCTGGCGCGCGGCGTCCCCGGTGATCGGCTTCGACCTCGACCTGACCCTGTTGGACGCGCGCGACGGCATCCGGGCGAGCCTCGCCGCGCTGTCCGCCGAGACCGGCGTGGCGGTCGACGCCGAGCTCGTCGTCTCCCGGCTCGGTCCGCCGCTGGAGACGGAACTCGCCAACTGGTTCCCGGCCGCCGACGTGCCCGCCGCCGCGGCCCGCTACCGCCAGCTGTACGCGGTGCACGCGCTGCCCGCCTCCGCACCGATGCCCGGCGCCACCGAGGCGGTCGCCGCCGTTCGTGCCCTGTCCGGGCGGGTGGTCGTCGTGACCGCCAAGGCCACCGCGCTCGCCCGGGCGAGCCTGCGGCACATCGGCATCCACGCCGACGTGATCGAGGGCGACCGGTTCGCCGACACCAAGGGCGTCTCCGTGCTCGCGCACCAGGTCGACGTGTTCGTCGGCGACCACGCCGGCGACATGCTCGGGGCACGCCACGGCGGCGCCCTCGCCGTCGGCGTCGCCACCGGCCCGCACGCGGCGGACGAGCTGCGCGCCGCCGGCGCGGCCATCGTGCTCGCCGATCTCCACCAGTTCCCGCCGTGGCTGGCCGCCGAGGCGGCGCGGCGCCGCTGACCACGTCGATGACGACCACCGGCGACGACAACCGCTGACGGCGACACCGCTGACGCCGGCGGTCACCGGCGGCGATGGTCACCGGCGGCGATGGTCACCGCCGCGGGCCGCCGCCCGCGCCCGCCTCGGGCTGCGGTGCTCAGACGATCGGGGCGCCCTCGCCCTGCTGGTTGGCGCCTCGTTCCACGTGCTCGCGGTAGCTCGCCGCGTCACGCTCGCTGACGGTGAGCCCGTCGGCGGCTCGACGCGCCCGCGGGTCGTCCGGGCCGCTGTCGGCGCCGAGCACCGCCTCGTCCCGGGCCCGGCCGCGCTCGGCCGCTTCGAGGTCGTCCCGGGTACGGAAGTCCTCCGGGATACGCACGTCGTCGTGCTCGGGAATCGCCATCGGTTCGCCTCCTGTCATCGGGGAGGGGCCGGATGCCCGGCCCAGGGTCAGGACCAGGCATGCCCGCGGTCTCGCGGCGATAACACGGGCGCGGCGACGGTCACGGGCGAGGTCTGTCCGACAGCCGATCGCTACCGAAGGCCCACGCGTGGTGCGGTCGGCGGATAGCCTGGGATTCCCCGCGCTTTCGTCGCGTTGTCCTGTCGTTACTCAGAACGAGGTCGCCCGTGCCCACCGGCAAAGTCAAGTGGTTCGACGTCGACAAGGGCTTCGGCTTTCTCAGCCGTGACGACGGCGGCGATGTCTTCGTGCACAAGGCCGCGCTTCCGCCCGGTGTCGACCGGCTCAAGCCCGGCGACCGGGTGGAGTTCGGCGTCGCCGCCGGTCGGCGGGGGGACCAGGCGTTGTCGGTCCGGCTGCTGTCCGCGCCGCCGTCCGTCTCCAAGGCGGCCGCACAGGCGGCCCGGCGCAGCCCGGACGAGCTGCACAGCATGGTCGAGGACATGATCAAGGTGCTGGACGACGTACAGCGTGACCTGCGCCGCGGGCGCTACCCGGACCGGCGCATCGCGCAGCGGGTCGCCAAGGTCGTGCATGCCGTGGCGAATGAGCTGGAGGCGTAGGCGCCCGGGAGCCGGCGCTCACGGCGGTGTCGGCGGCAGGAAGCTCACCCGGCGGCCGCAGCCGGTGCACACGGCCACCTGCGCGCCTGGCTCGTCGTCCGAGGCGACGAGGTGGGTCAGGGGGACCGGCCCGTCACACCATGGACACAGCAGCCACGGGCCGTCGACCCGCCGGGCGCCGACGCCGTCGTCGCCGGTCAACCGCCCACCGCCGCGCCCGCCGTGGAGCATTCGGACTCCGCGCCCACGCCGCCCACGTCCATCCACCTACGATGCCCCATTTCGGACCGCAGGTGACCCGCGACCGCAACACATTGTCGTTCTGCCGACCCAAGCGCCCGCCGAGGTGCCCGCGCGTGCCGGGCAGCACCGATCGTGCGGCAGACTGCGAACGACAGAGACAGCGCGGAACGTCGGCATGGACGGTGACGGCGGCGGCAGGACCCTGGGTCAGATCAGGAGCTGAGAGGCATTCGTGTGACGAGCAGTGGGCAGCGATCGTGATCACAACCGTACGGTGCTGACCATGGTCGACGACGCCGCGGGCCGTACTCCCCGCCGCCGCGAGCCGGGCGACCCGCTCAACCCCCACGAGCCGCGGTCCATCGGCCCCTACACCCTGATCAGCCGCCTGGGCGTGGGTGGGATGGGCACCGTCTATCTCGCTCGTAACGCCGCCGACCGACGGGTCGCCGTCAAGGTCATCCGGCCTGACCTGGCGGCCGACGAGGAGTTCCGGCGCAGGTTCCGGGCCGAGGTCGAGGCCGCGCGCCGGGTCGCCCCCTTCTGCACCGCCGAGGTCCTCGACGCCGACCCCAACGCACCCGCGCCCTACCTGGTCACCGAGTTCATCGACGGGGTCCGGCTGGACGAGCAGGTCGACCAGGGGCCGCTCGCCTCGTCGACGCTGACGGGCCTCGCCGTCGGCGTGGCGACGGCGCTGACCGCCATCCACAGCGCCGGGCTCGTCCACCGCGACCTCAAGCCCAGCAACGTGATGTTGTCGCTGTCCGGCCCCCGGGTGATCGACTTCGGCATCGCCCAGGCCCTCGACGGCGCGAAGGCCAAACCGACGGCCTGGGGTTTCGGCTCCGCGGGCTGGATGGCGCCCGAGCAGGTCCACGGCCAGCCGATCGGCCCGGAGGCGGACGTGTTCGCCTGGGGCATCCTCATCGCCTACGCCGGCACCGGCCGGCACCCGTTCGGCGACGGCTCGGACATCGATCTCGGCATGCGCATCGTCGGGGCCCCGCCTGATCTGGGTGGCCTGCGCGAACCGCTGGTCAGCCTGGTGAGCGCCGCCCTCGCGAAACACCCCGACGACCGGCCGAGCGCCCGGGAGCTGCTGCTGCGGCTCATCGCCCAGCCGCCGGCCCGCGGCGGCGGCTCCCACGGCCCGGCGATCGGCCAGGTCGAGGAGCTGCTCAGCCGCACCGGAGAGGTGCCCCGCCCCGCGCCGACCCGGATCGGCCCGGCCACCTCGGCACCGGCGCGCCGCCCGCCGTGGAACGGCGGCGCCGTTCCCCCCGCCCGGCCCGAGCAGGCCGGCCCACCGGGCCGCTCGCCCGGCATGGCCCGCCCCGGTCCGCCGGGCGGCGCCCCGATGGGCCCGGGTGCCGCCCTCGGGCCTGGCACCACGCTCGGCGCGGGGAGCACCCTCGGGCCAGGAGGCAACCGCGGCCCGGGCGGCACCACTCTGGGACCCGGCCGCACGGCCTTGGGCCCCGGCGGCGCCGCGGCGGGTGCCCCTCCGGGCGCGGCGCGTCCCCGCGGCGTGCCCTATCCGCCGGGCGTCGATCCGACCGGTGGTCGGGGTGCTCCCGTCGGCGGGCCTGGTCAGGCGCCCTACGCGGGGCGCCCGGCGACGGCGGGTCCGGGACCGCTCGGCGCGCGCGGGCCGACCGGCGTACCGAGCCCGGCCGGGCCCCGGGACGCCGGGCCGCCGGGAGGACGCCCCCGCGGCGCGGCCGGACCGTGGATCGCCCCGGGGGGCCAGGGCGCCCCGGGGACCGGACCGCTACCAATGCCCGGTCCGGGGCCGGTCCCCGGTGGCGCGACGGGTGCCGGGTATCCGCCCTACGCGCAGCCGGCGCCGGCGCGCCGCGGACCGGACCGCCGACAGCTCGCCCTGATCGCCGGAGTCCTGCTGGCAGCGATCATCGGCATCGCGATCGTCGTCCTCCTGCCGGACCGGGGCGACGACGGCCAGCACGCCGGCTCGCAGTCCGGCGGCACCGGCGCGGCGTCGACGACCGCCCCGGGCTCCGCGCAACCCAGCACCATGGCGGGCTTCGGCAGCACGGTGACCGACGGCGGGCTGCAGTTCGTCGTGGCCGGTCTCGACTGCTCGGCGACCCAGATCGGCGACGGCCTGCTGGCGCTGCGGGCGAACGGGCGGTTCTGCCAGGCTCGCGTGACGGTGCGCAACACCAGCGGCACGAGCGTCGCCCTGGACAACACGGCCCAGCTGCTGTGGGACAACCGCGGCGAGCGACACGAGGCGAACTTCCTGGCCCGTTTCAAACGGCACGAGGACCTGTGGGACGCGATCGACCCCGGGGACACGAAACAGGGCACCCTGGTCTTCGACGTTCCCCAGGACGCCGTGCCCCAGGTCCTCGAGCTGCACGAGAGCCCTCAGAGCCCCGGGGTGAAGATCTCCGTCCGCTGACCCCGCCGCCGCGCCCCGGCCTCAGCCGATCGGCGCCGGTCCCTCCCGGGCCGCCGTGTCCTCCGCCAGGGCGGCGAACGCCGCGGATGGTGCCGGCAGCTCGCCGTTGCGGTCATCCGGCCGGAAGCCCGCCAGCGCGATCTCCAGGGACCGCCACCACGAACCCGGCGCCACCGTCTCGGTGAACTCCGTCACCGTACGCAGGGACCACATCAGGACGAGCAGGTCCGCGACCACCACGTCGGCGCGCACGGAGCCGGCCCGCTGCGCCGACCGCAGCATCTCCGCCACCAGCGGGAGCACCTCGGCGACCAGCGCCCGCCCAGCGGCGCCCTGCCACATCCGCGGTGTCAGGAACAGCCGATGGCAGGGATCGGCCAGCAGGACCCGGGACAGGTAGACCCGCAGGGCACGCTCGGGCGGCTCCGCCGCGGCGACCTCCACCGCCAGGTCCCGGATGCCGTCCGCCGCGGCCAGCAGGATCGCCTCGACCAGCGCGTCCTTGTTGGAGAAACGCCGGTACAGGGTGCCCATCCCGACCCCGGCGCGGCGGGCGATCTCCTCCACGCCGACGTCGACCCCACGTTCGACGAACAGCTCCCGCGCGGCCTCGAGGATGCGGGCGCGGTTGAGTTCCGCGTCCCGCCGCAGCGGCCGCGCCGACACCGCCGGGGCGATGTCGGTGGCGATCGCACCGGCCTGGGCGCTGGCGGATCCAAACATGGGAGCACACTGTAGGGGATTGTGCCGCTACAGTCCGATGTTTCGCGGCAAATCATCCTCCGTGCCAGCGTGCCCGCAGCACAAGACGCATGACAGGCCGCTAACGTGACTGTTTGCCCGAAGGGGCACAGGGCGGGTCGGCTGCGTGGTCGCCCGCCGGTAGCGGATCACCAGGGCAGTAGCGGATCACCAGGGCAGGGGTCAGGTGCGAGGCAGGCGTCAGGCGCGAGGCGCGGTCGTGGGTACGAGCGGTGGATCGGGCCGCGGCAGGCCGGTGGGCGCCATCGGGTTTGCCGCGATGCTGGTACTGCTGGCGCTGAGCCTGACGCTGACGGGCTGCGACAGCCTCGGCGACCAGGCGGGCTCGGGCAACGCCGGCGGCGAGGCGGGGGCCGGGGCGGAAACGGGACTGACAGCGGGCTCGTCCGGCGGTTCGGGGACGGCCCTGGCGCTGCTCGCGACGCTGCCCGTCCGCGTCGAGGACAACTCGCCGAAGTACAGGCGCGACGCCTTCGGAACGCCCTGGTCGGATGTCGACCACAACGGCTGCGACACCCGCAACGACATCCTGACCCGGGACATGCGGAGCACGACGCTACGCAGGTCGGACCACTGCACCGTGCTGACCGGCCAGCTCACCGACCCATACACGACGCGGATCATCCGCTTCGACCGCTCCCGCAACGCCTCGGCGGTGCAGATCGACCACGTCGTCCCGCTGGCGGACGCCTGGCGAACCGGCGCGTTGGACTGGACCGACGCCCAGCGCCTGCAGTTCGCGAACGACCCGGAGAACCTGCTGGCTGTCGACGGCCCCACCAACCAGCGTAAGAGCGACCAGGACGCCTCCGAGTGGCTTCCACCGAGCCCCGGTGCCCAGTGCCCCTACATCGCCCGCCAGATCGGACTCAAGTCCCGCTACCACCTGTGGGTGGTGGCGGCCGAGGCCACCGCCATGCGCCAGATCCTGCAGAAATGCCCCACCCAACCCCCCCTCGGCCTGGCCCCCGCCCAGTAGCCCGCGCATGGGATCGTGATCTCCGCGGTCGCCGTCCCGCAGCGGATCGTGGCAGCCTTGTGGCAACGTCACGCCGGTCCGTATCGCGAACTGGGGGACAGATCGGACAGGAAGCGCTGAGTTCGCGACACGGTGCCGCCGTCCCCCGCACACGCTTCCCACCCACGGGAAGTCCGCCCCATGCTCGGCCTTCCGGTCGAGGCAGACACCATCGGTGATCATCGATTCGCGCGCCAGGTCGCTGTGCGTGAGGTCGCTCGCCGGCGTTGCGGGGCTGAGGGGAAACTGCTTCGTTCCGCAGGGTGCGGCGCCCGTTTCGTCCCTAAACAACGACTCAGAACAACCTTTTCCCACGCACGGCACATAACCGCTCAACCCTCCGTGGCAACGCCCTTCACCGAGGCCGTGGATACCGGCTCAGCGACAGACGTCCACCCGCGGCACCAAGTCGGCGCAGGCAACGAACGGCCGCGCCATGCTGACGAGAGGTTGAAGACGCCCTCGCAAGGCGGCCACAAAGATCACCCATAAGCGACCCAGGCCACAACCCCACCAGTCCTTCGGGCTGGCGCAGGTCGTCACTCATCTGACACCTCCGGCGGCCACCCCCAAGCTGACCCCCACCCCCCAAGCCGACCCCGGCCCGAAGCCGAAGGCAAGCCCAGGCCCGAAGCTGGGCTCGGGGCCGAAGGCGAGCCCGAAGCCGAAGGCGAGCCCGAAGCCGAAGGCGAGCCCGAAGCCGAAGGCGAGCCCGAAGCCGAAGGCGAGCCCGAAGCCGAAGGCGAGCCCGAAGCCGAAGGCGAGCCCGAAG